>JALZOM010000149.1 GCA_030913945.1 Actinomycetota bacterium | reverse complement strand
GAGTGGGACAAACCACAATAGGCAACGCCAAAGGAATGGGGTGCTACCTGGCGTTCGCGGCCTTTCGGCCGGATCGGGGATCCCTTTCGGGCTAGGAGGCTTTGCTCGACGGCTCGAGGGAATGAAGCAGCCGAGTCGATACGTTGGTGACGTCGGCGACGGCTTGATCGAAGACCGCCTGGTTCACTCTCGAAGGACTACGGAAGCCGCTGATCTTCCTTACGAACTGCAGCGCAGCGGCCTCGATCTCCTCATGGTTCGGTGGGTTCTCGTAGTCACGCAATACCTTGATGCTCCGGCACATCGATGCCTCCTCTCTGACGGTCCCGCAAGCCTAGGCCGTAGCATCGCCACGTGGAGACACGGGTGAAGACCGCCTTCGTCCTCGGAGGCGGAGGGTTGCTGGGAGCGAGCGAGGTGGGCATGTTGCGAGCCCTCCTGGAGAGGGCCGTGGTGCCGGACCTCATCGTCGGAACCTCTATCGGAGCCTTGAACGGCGCCGTGCTGGCAGCGGACCCTTCGCTGGAGGGCGATGCTCGATTGGCCGACCTGTGGGGCAACGTCGAGCAGAGCGGGGTCTTTAGCGGATCGATGCTTGGCCGCATCACGACGCTGGCGCGCACTCGAACTCATGCTCACGCCGGCGAACCGTTGAGAGAGCTGATCGAGAAGCGATTGACGGTGTCGCGCATCGAGGATCTCAAGATCGAGTTCCAATGTGTTGCAGCAAGCATCGAGCTCGCCGCCGAGCACTGGTTCACCGAGGGACCTATCGCGGATGCCGTTCTAGCTTCATCGGCCGTCCCCGGTCTCTTGCCGCCAGTCCGCATCGGCGATGAGCACTTCTTCGATGGTGGGCTCGTCAACAGCATCCCGGTGGATCGAGCGGTGAGTCTGGGCGCGAGCCTGATCTACGTCCTGCAGGTGGGGCGCATCGAACAACCGCTCGTGGTTCCCACGAAGGCCTGGGAGGTGGGGCTGGTCGCGTTCGAGATAGCGCGTCGCCATCGCTTCGCTGAGGAGATGAAATCGCTGCCGAGTGGCGTAACCGCGCACGTGCTCCCATCCGGTGAGGATCTTCGCTACAACGACCTCAAACAACAGCTGCGCTATTCGGACGCGTCCAAGGTCGAGGCTCGCATCGAGCGGGCCTATGCCGCGAGCTCGGAGTTCCTAGACGACTTGGGCGTGACTGGCTAGATGCTCCCGCCTCGACTGGTGCGTCGCGTGGTCATCGCGCCACTCATGCTTTTTGCGACGTTCTTCCTGATCACGACTCTTCCCCTATGGACCATAGTCGCGGCCGCTGCCGTCTCCCTGCTGCCAGGCCGCTTCCGCGCTCTTCGGCTGCTGTGGATGCTGCTCATCTACATGGTCTACGAGTCGATCGGGATACTCCGTTTGTTCGGGCTCTGGGTCAGCGGGGGATTCGGCACACGGATGCGAACGCCTGCGATGCGGGAAGAGCACTACGCGCTCATGAGATGGTTCTTGTCGGGTCTCTATGACTCGGCCGTGCGCGTGCTGAAGCTCGAGGTCGAGCTCGAGGAAAGACAGGGCCGTAACGAGCTGCTGCAGACGATGCGGCGCCCTCTCCTGGTCTTCGGCCGCCACGCGGGTCCGGGGGATTCGTTCTTGTTGATCCATGAGGTCTTGGTCAGGCTTGGACGACGTCCTCGGATCGTCTTGAAGGACCTATTGCAGTTCGATCCCTGCCTGGACATCGTGCTGAACAGATTGCCGAACCGGTTCATCACGTCGGATCCGGAGGCCGGGGACCGAATGGTCGCGGCCATCGGTGATCTCGCCGAAGACATGAGCGATCTCGATGCCCTGGTCATCTTCCCCGAAGGCGCGAACTTCACCGAGAACCGCCGCAAGCGGGCGATCGAGAAGCTGCGATCGAGGGGCTTCAGGAAACACGCCGAGCACGCAACGAGGATGCGGAACGTCATCGCGCCGCGTCCGGGAGGGGCTCTCGCCGCCATCGAGGCGACCCCTCAGGTCGACATCATGTTCGTGGCCCACACGGGTCTGGAGGATATGGTCACGATTGCCGACGTGTGGCGCGGGTTGCCGATGGATCAGGCCGTCAAGATCGGTTGGTGGATCGTCCCCGAGGAGGATCTGCCTGAGGGCGACCAAGCACGCATCGACTGGTTGTTCCAGGAGTGGGGTGACGTTGACGCCTGGATCGAAACGAACCGCTTGACATGATCCGGCCGTTTGTCCCAGCGTCCCCGGGGCAGGTCCTCATACGCTCGATGTCAGCGAGGTTGCGCCAAGCGCGTATTTCACCGCCTGTTCCTTCGTCATTGCGCCGCCCTCACGACTAGCGTTCTCGAATGCCGCCGCCCCGAGCTCAGCCCGCGCCGGCTCCAACCAGCGTTGCAGCCTCTCCTCGTCTAGCCGCGCCAGAGGTATCCCGGCCGATCGTCGAAGAGATGCGGCGCCTCCCGCAATCCGTGCCGCTCTAACGAATCTTTCTTGCGCCACCGCGATACCGGCGAACGTCTCCAGCGCTTCAGCCGTACCGTCGGCTTCTCCCATCTCGACGAAACGTCGCAGCGCGTCCCCCGTCGTCGCCGTCGCACCATCCAGATCACCCCGCTCGAGCTGGATCACCCCCTTGCTGGCGATGCTCACCGTTACGCCCCACTCGTCTCCGCGAGTCCGGTCCAATCGCATGGTGTCCCCCAGTAGATCCCAGGCGCGGTCGTATTCGCCGCGGTCGATCGCGACGATCGCTAGATTGCCCAGGCTGGACGCCGTTCCGGGCTCATCGCCGATCTCACGTCTGAGCGCCACACTCTCCTCGAACAGCTTCTCGGCTGCGTCGAGGTCATTAAGTGATCGGTTAACGACGCCCAGGCTGTTGAGACTGGAGGCTTCTCCTGACCGGTCTCCGATGTTCCGAAAGAGGTCAATGGCCTCCTCGAAGAGCGCCCTCGCCCGCTCGAGATGCCGTTGTTGCTCCATCATGATCCCGAGCAAGCGAAGGGCCTGGGCTCGATCTTCATCCGGGGCCCCC
>JALZOM010000148.1 GCA_030913945.1 Actinomycetota bacterium | reverse complement strand
GCGTAGTTGTTGGCCTTCTCCGCTATCCGGATGAGCGAGTGGAATCGCTCGTACTGAGCCACGAGTGGACGGTTGGGCGATCCGAACACCGACTTGCCGTCGCGTTTGATCCTGTTGCCGTTCTTGTAGAGACGCATCCCACCTGTCGAACTCGGAACAACGCGCCAGTTGGCACCGGCGTTGCCGGTTGCTACTCGCATCCCCCCGGCGACCCTGAAAACGATCTGGCCTTTCCCCGAGCGGAAGACGGACGAAGTGGCCGATATGGAGCGCCTACCCTCGAGAAGTCCGACCCGGACGTGCGCCGGCATGTTCGCCGTGCGGACCCGGGCCCCCGAGTAATAGTGCTCGAGGATGTCGGTAGCCGAGCGACCGTTGAGAGCCCGGCCGTAGGCGCCGTACTGCGACATGCCGATCCCGTGCCCCCAGCCACCACCCGTGATGACGACCGTGCGACCCGCGAAGGCGGGTGCCGGCAACAGGGCGAGCATGACGGCCACGGCCGCAAGGAGAGCGATCCGTCGCAGGGAGGCAGCTTCTCTCGATCGCGACATCAGACCCATACGTAGCTCCAGTTGATATCCGTTACACCCGTAGAGCCGCGTCGTAGGCGCGAAGGGTCGCAGCTCCCGTGCTTTGCCAGCTGAACCCCGCGGCCCTGGATCGTCCGGCCCTGGCCAGCGATCGCCGAAGCGCTTCGTCTTGAGCGAGCTCCCTGAGGGCCTCCGCCCACGCATCGACATCCATTGGCTCGACCAGCAGGGCAGCATCGGCCAGTACCTCGGGGGCTGCGGTATAGCGGCCCGCCACGACCGGGGTTCCCGCCGCCATGGCTTCCAAGGGAGGCAAGCCGAACCCTTCGTACAGGCTCGGATAGCAGAAGAAAGAGGCCGCCGCGAACAGACCCGGCAGCGTCTCGTCTCCCACCCAACCGATGGGGACTACGCCGGGCGTACGCGGGATCTCGGGACCCCATCCTGGGGGGCCTGCCAGCACCAAAGTCCATTCCTTTAGGGCGTCGGCAGCCGCCCTCCACGCCTGAAGCAGTCGAACCAGGTTCTTTCGAGGCTCGAGCGTCCCCACAGCGAGGGCGAAAGGATGACGTATGCCAAATCGTTCGAGGGTGGAGTCGGCGAGAGGGGTGGCTCCGAAAAAAAGAGCGGCCACACCTTCGGGGGTCACCGAGACGCGCTCCGATGGGAGTCCGAACCGGTCGCGCACCTCGTCGCCCACGGCGTTGGAAGGTACGAGCACCTGATGGGCTCGACCCACCGACCAGGGCACCAGATCCCGGAGACGCTCGCCGCCGGGGAACGTGTCGCCGCGATAGAAGGAAAGGTCGTGAACCGTAACGACCCCTCGCGCTTGTCGCAGAGCCGGAAGCACGAAGTTCGTGGCGTGGACGAGATCCATCTGACCCACCAGCAGCTCGATCGGTGGGATGCCAAACCTGCGCCACGCCCATTGGACGGCGCGCGCCGGGAGCCGCCAGCGCGCGACCTCCGGTCCCGCCCCACCGCGCAGCGCCACCGCGAACCGGACCAGGTCGACGTCCATCGCCTCGAGGCTGGTTGCCAACTCGCGCGCGTAACGGCCTACGCCGGTTGGTGGATCGAGCAAGGGCCCAACGTCGTAAGCGACGCGCACCTAGATCGTTGCCGCTTCGGCTTCTTCCCTGTGCCCCACGTACCAGTCGATCGTCCGCCTGAGCCCTTCCTCTAGAGCGACCTTCGCGGTGAACCCGAAGGAACGCTCAGCTCGGGTCGTGTCGAGGCTTCGCCGTGGCTGGCCATCCGGTCGGGACGGATCCCAACGCAGCCGGCCCTCGAACCCGGACAGCCGCGCGATCAACTCGGCCAGCTCCTTGATCGGAACCTCCTCGCCGGAACCGAGGTTGACCGGCTCGGAAGAGTCATATCGTTCGGTGGCGAGAGCGATCGCCTCGGCGGCATCGTCGACATACAAGAACTCGCGCGTCGCCTTTCCTGTGCCCCACACATCGATCTCCGCGTCGCCACGTTCTTTCGCCTCGACGCACTTCTTGATGAGGGCCGGGATGACGTGAGAGACGGCTGCGTTGAACTTGTCGCCGGGTCCATAGAGATTGGTTGGCAAGAGGTAGATGAGCTTCTGCCCGTACTGAGCGCGGTTGGATTGTGCATGTACCAACAACGCCTTCTTCGCCACGCCATAAGGTGCATTGGTCTCTTCGGGATAGCCGTTCCACAGGTTTTCTTCCCTGAAGGGCACCGGCGTGAACTTCGGGTAGGCACAGATCGTCCCCAGTAGGACCGTCTTCTCGACCTCACGTCGCCGAGCCTCTTCGATCACGTAGGTACCCATCAAGAGATTGGAGACGTACAACTCGGCGGGATGCTCGAGGTTCGCGCCGATACCCCCCACCCGCGCGGCAAGGTGGATCACCACCTCGGGAGCGACCTCGGCGAAAAGCTTCTCGACGTCAGGCTGGTGCGTGAGGTCGTAGTCGCGGCTGCGCGCGATGACCACGTCGCTAGCCCCGCGATCGGCCAGCCTGTCGCACAGAGCGCTGCCGACGAACCCGGCACCACCGGTTACTAGGAAGCGCTTGTTGCTCCAGGGGTCCATGGACTTATCGTAACGGTGCTGGGCCTGCCCCCAGAGAGGGGACGGTTCGGCGTGGGACAATCCCGCGATGTCCGACGCCGGCCGCATGACTGTCGCCATGACCCTCGAACAGTGCTGGCATCGCGTGCCCGGGGGAACCGCAGTGGCCGCCTTGGGGATGGCGCGCGCTCTGAGCCAGGGCGATGCAGTCGGGGTGATCGGAGTGGCGGCCGCCCATCGTTCGCCACCGCCGGCGCCGTGGATCCCACCCGTAGAGATGCGGCATCTTCCCTTGCCTCGACTAGCCCTCTACGAGGCCTGGCACCGATTGAGGCGCCCGGCGGTCGAGCGCGCGACGGGTCCCGTTGACGTGATCCACGCGACCGCCCTCACCGTTCCCCCGCGTACCGTCCCGCTCGTAGTGACGATCCACGACCTTGCGTGGCTCGACGCGCCCCAGAATTTCACCCGACGCGGGGTGGGCTTTTTCGACCGGGCGCTCCTCGTGACGAAACGCGACGCCGATCTCGTTCTCTGCCCGTCACGCGCAACGCGGGATGCATGCATCAGGTATGGGTTCGAGGAGACGAGACTGCGGGTGCTGCCTCTCGGTGTCGACGCCGAGCCCGCGACGCTAGATGAGGTAACCCGAGTGAAGCGGGATTACGGATTGGAACGCCCCTACGTTCTCTGGACGGGGACCATCGAGCCACGAAAGAATCTTCCCGGCCTGTTGCGGGCGTTCGAGAGGATCGATGCTCCTGTGGATCTGGTCCTCGTGGGGCCACGAGGCTGGAACGAGAACCTCGGACCCCTGGTGGACGAGCAGGGGGATCGCGTAAAGACGCTGGGATTCGTGCCCCGGACGGATCTGGGTCCTCTTTATGCGGGTGCGGCGGTGTTCTGCTGGCCCAGCTTCCTTGAAGGGTTTGGCTTCCCGATACTCGAAGCGATGGCCCAGGGAACGCCCGTCGTAACCTCTAGGGGTACGTCTACCGAAGAGATCGCCGCAGATGCGGGCATCCTCGTCGATCCGGGCGACCCAAGATCGATCGCAGAAGGGATCGAGAGGGTTCTCTCCGACGAGGACGCGGCGCGCGAGCTCGCGCAGAGAGGTCGCTCGCGAGCCGCCGGCTACTCGTGGGAGCGAACCGGGGAACTGCTCGAGTCGGCATATAGAGAGGTCATCGGATGAAGAAGGTCGGGATCAATCTGCTGTGGATGGTCCCTGGGGTGGTTGGAGGATCCGAGACCTACCTCGCGCGCCTCCTCTACGGGCTCGCCGAGCGTTCGTCGGAGCTCGACTACACGATCTTCGCACTCCCCCAGTTCAAGGACGCTCACCCCGATCTCGCGAAAACGTTCAAGATCGCCTACGCGCCGGTGAGCGGTTCATGGAAATCCTTCCGGGTGGCCGGCGAGAACTCGTGGCTGGCGCGGGAGTGCCGTCGACGCCACATCGATCTCGTTCATCACGCCGGCGGCATCGTGCCGATGGTGCGCGCCGCCCGCCCGATACTGACGATCCATGACCTGCAGTACCTCTATTATCCAGAGTACTTCACGCGCGCCAAGCTTTCCTATCTGAAACGGATGGTGCCCCGGTCGTGCGAAGCGGCCCGGCTCGTCCTCACGCCCAGCGAGTTCACGCGTCGGACGGTCATCGAAAGGATGAACATCGACCCGGAGGTCGTGGTCGTGGTTCCGCATGGCATCTCGCCACGGGAATCCGCCGTCGGCGAAGGGAACATCCGCAAGCGATACGGGATCGAGGGGCGGTTCTTCCTCTATCCCGCCATCACGTATCCGCACAAGAACCACCTCGTCCTCATCGAGGCGTTCGCGAGGATGTTGAAGATTCATTCCGACGTCACTCTCGTTCTGACGGGGGCCAAAGGCTCGATGGAGGTGAAGGTCGCCAAGGCGGTACGGGAGCTCGGCATCGACTCGAACGTGCGCAGGCTCGGCTATATCCCGTCGCACGATCTCGACGCGTTGTACGACGAGGCGGTCGCCTTGACCTTCCCGTCGCGCTTCGAAGGGTTCGGGGCCCCGGTGCTCGAGGCGATGGCGCGGGGCTGCCCCGTTATCGCCGCAGACGCCACGGCGTTGCCGGAGGTCGTCGGCGACTCTGGATGCCTTGTCTCGCCGGACAACGCGGAGCAGTGGCACCAGGCGATGCTCGAGTTGGTCGAGAACCCGGAGGATCGGGAACGCTACGCGAAAGCCGGTCTGGCCCGGGCCGGAGACTTCACCTGGCGCCGGTCCGCCGACATCCTCGAAAAGGCGTATCTGCACGCCCTCGGGACGACGCTGTGAGGCTCATCGTTATCACACCGCATTTCACTCCGGACGTCGCCCCCACCGGCGAGGTCGTAACGCGCATCGTCAAGGAACTGGCCGCGCGCGGGCACGAGATCGAAGTGCTCACATCTCTACCGTGGTACCGAGGACACTCCGTGGAACCAGGTTACGGAGGCCGGCTCATCCGATACGAGGACACCCCATGGGGGCGCATCACGCGGGTTCACCCCTTTCCTGCTCAGAACAAGCTGGACCTCGTTCGCCGAGCCGCCTCCTTCCTCGGCTTCAGCACGATCCTGGCGGGGGTCGGATCGAGAGGGGTGCGCGTGGATGGCGTCCTTGCGCTTTCTCCTCCGCTGACTCTCGGAGTGAGCGGCTGGGCGATCGCAAGACGTCGAGGAGCACCCTTCGTGTTCAACATCCAGGACGTGTACCCCGACGTCGCGGTCGAACTCGGGATGCTCAAGAACTCGAGGGTCATAGCAGCGGCGCGCCGCTTCGAGCGGTTCTGCTACGAGCGCGCCGACGCCATCTCGGTCCTATCCGAGGATCTACGCGACAACGTGGCGGCCAAGACAACGCGACCCGACAAGGTGCGGGTCATCCCGAACTTCGTAGACACGGGTTGGATAGCTCCCCGCGAGAGAGAGAACCCCTACCGGCGCGAATTCGGACTCGAGAACAAGACGGTCGTCATGTACGCCGGCAACGTGGGCCTGTCGCAGTCGCTGTACCTCGTCCTCGAAGCTGCCGCTGCGCTCGCGTACGAACCGGATCTCATGTTCGTCATCAACGGTGGCGGAGCCAAATGGACCGAACTCGAACGGGCGTCCGCAGGGATGACCAACGTCCGCTTCGTGGACATGCAACCCGTCGACAGGCTGCCTGAGGTCCTCGCTGCGGGCGATATCCATCTGGTACCCCTTAAACGGGGGCTGGCCCGCTCGAGCGTCCCGTCCAAGACCTACTCGGTTCTCGCCGCAGGCAGGCCGATCGTGGCGAGCGTCGACAACGGAAGCGAGGTCGCCCGTGTACTCGAGCGTGCAGGAGCCGGGATCGCCGTTCCGCCCGAGGACGCAGAAGCCTTCACGAAAGCCATCCGGCGACTGATCGAGTCCCCGGACGAGGCGCGCGCCATGGGCGCGGCGGGCCGAGCCTTCGTAGAAACGTGGGCCTCCCCCGCCGCCATAGCCGAGTCATACGAAATCCTCTTCAAAGAGTTGGGCGCAAACCGCCCCACCTAGCCGGACACGGTCGCTCTCCGCCGGTGCCGGCTGCCCCCCGGGGCATCGTCCGGGTACGCACCCATTGAGCCCGAGGGGGGTCTGGGGGGAGTAGGCCGTCTTTGACGGCCGATCCCCCCAGTGGGTTGCCGCAGGCCGGCACGGAGTGCCCGCCTGTAAGCAAGGGCTGCGAAGAGCAGCCCGCCGCGAGCGGACATAGAACAGGGAATACTTAGCACCGCTAATTAGTTGTGCTAAGTATGAGTGCCACTATGACTTCAGATAGGAAGCGGGGGGAGGAGCGGCTGGCGGCCGAGCTGAGGCTCGCCGTCATGCGTCTCGCGCGCCGGCTGCGCCAGCAGGCCCCGGCCGACGTCACGCCGTCCATGCTGTCGGCGCTCACCGTCGTCGATCGCCTCGGCCCGATCAGCCTCGGAGATCTCGCCGGGCTCGAGAGAGTGCGGCCCCCCACCATGACTCGCATCGTCGCCCGGCTCGAAGAGGATGGACTGGTCGAGCGGGAGCCGGACGAGTCGGATGGTCGGGTCACACGGCTCAGGCTTTCGAGCGCAGGGCGGAAACTCATCTCCAAGAACAGGACGCGGAAGGATGCGTACCTTGCTGACCGGCTACGGAAGCTCTCGCCGCGGGAGCGCTCACGCCTGCAGGGCGGGATCGAGGTCATCCAACGCCTACTCGACGAGGAGGCCCGATGACGAAGCTCATGCTCGTCGCGGACCGAACGTTCAGATCGCTGAGGATCCGCAACTACCGTCTGTACTTCTTCGGGCAGGTCGTGTCGTTCACAGGCACCTGGGTGCAGTCGGTGGCGCAGATGTGGCTGGTGCTCGAGATGACCGGAAGCGGGGTCGCGCTCGGGATCGTCACCGCTCTCCAGTTCCTCCCTATGTTGCTGTTCGGGATCTGGGGCGGGGTGATCGCCGACCGCTTCGACAAACGCAAGGTGTTGATGTGGACGCAGTCCGCCGGCGCTGCCCTGGCATTGTTCCTCGCCGTGCTGTCCCTCACCGATGTTCTCACGCTGTGGATGATCTACAGCTTCGCGCTCGCGCTTGGCTTCGTTACCGTCGTTGACAATCCCACCCGTCAGAGCTTTGCGGTGGAGATGGTCGGTCCGCCGGACCTAAGCAATGTCGTTGGTTTGAACAGCACGATCTTCACCTCGGCCCGCATGCTGGGCCCCGCGCTCGCTGCCGTCTTGATCGCTGCCTTCGGGGTGACCGTCTGTTTCTTCATCAATGCTGCGTCGTATGTCGCCGTGATCGGCTCGCTGTATGCGATGCGTCCGGAAGAGCTACATCGGAGCGACCCGGTGCCGCGCTCGAAAGGCCAGCTTCGAGCGGGTGTCCGTTACGTCTGGACACGTCCGGAACTGCGATCGGCGATCCTTCTGGTCAGCATCATCGGCACCTTCGCGTTCAACTTCCGCATCCTTCTCCCCCTGATGGCGAGAACCACGTTCGACGGCGACGCCGGGACGTACGGAGCACTCGCCGCGATGATGGGCGCGGGGACCGTGATGGGGGCACTAGGTGTCGCAAGTCGCGTGCGCCCGAGACGAAGGGTGCTGATCGGGTCGGCACTGGCGTATGGAGTCATGATCATCGCCGCTGGAGCTGCTCCCACGATCGAGATCGAGCTCGCACTCCTGGTGCCGATGGGGGCTGCCGGCATCGCATTCCTTTCCACCGCCAACGCAATGATGCAACTCAACTCGACCGATTCGATGAGAGGCCGGGTTATGGCTCTCTATGCGGTCGTGTTCCTGGGCAGCACGCCCATAGGCAGCCCGATCACCGGATGGCTTGCCGAAACCGTTGGGATCCGCGGAACCTTCTATATAACGGGAGCACTGACGATCGCAGCAGCATTGGTGGCGCTCCAGTGGGCTCGTCGACAGCGGGACCTGGCGGCCGTCGCCGACACCGGGGAGCGCGCCGTCAACGTGGCCGCGTAGCGTCCGGCGTTGCTCCGACCCGCTCGGCCACCCACGACGCCAACTCCCCCAAGAAACTCGGGTCGATCGAGTGCGGCATAGACGACTCGCGAAAGAGCACATCCGCGCCTGCTGCTTGAAGACGATCGCGAGCGTCCCTGCCAAAGTCCAGCCCGATCACCGGATCGTAGGTGCCATGACCGATCGCCACGTGCAGCCCGGAACGATCGTCCAGATCGATATCTAGCCCCTCGACCGACGGGATGAACCCGCTCAGCCCGATGAGGCCGGCCGGTTCAGCACGCCCACGGTCGAGACCCAGGGAATAGGTCATCACCGCGCCCTGAGAGAAACCCCCGACGATCGTGCGATCCATGCCGATGCCGGTGTCTTCCTCTAACCCCTCGAACCACGTTCGGGTGGTCTCGAGGGTTGGCCAGAACGTCTCGGGGTCCGGATACCCGACGCGTCTCACGACGTACCAGTGCGCACCACCGGGCGGGAGCGAGAGTGGTCCGCGCGGAGCGAATCCCCTCAGACGTCTATCGGGGTCGAGGATGTCGAACAGCGGGAAGAGGTCGTGCTCGTCCGCGCCGCGCCCGTGCAAGAGAACGAGCAACCCCTCAGGCTCGGATCCGGCCGGTCGCTCCCGGTAGCGGAGCGCGCCGAGATCCCCCATCAGGAATCCTCTCTGCACACCGCGGGAAGCTCGCCCTGTGTCGGGATCGTTATCGGGACGATCTGCGTCACCCTCTCGGTCCGGAACCGATTTTTCCCGACGATGACGGCCACCTCGATCCCCGGTTTGGTGCTACCGGCCTCGACCGCTGCACCGGGAACGGCCGCTGCCACGAATCTCGCCATCCTTCGCGACGTGGGCGCGTCTTCGTTGTAGCGGATGACGGTTCGCTTGAAGGTGAAGCGCTCGGCGTTGGCTATGTCCGCACCGTCGATACGAAGAGAACCTTCCTCGGTTCTGGTGGCCGCGATCAGGTCGCGGGCGGCTTTGCTCGCAACGCCTTCCTTGAAGCTCCCGTTGTAGACCCCGACGCGGATGGTGGAGGGATCGATATCGGGAACGTCGTCCGCCTGCGACGGAGACTCGTTCTCTGCGATCGCCTCGAACATCGTGCGCATCGTCGGACGGTCGGGAAGGACGATCGAACCGCGCTCGTCCTCGACGACCCCCAGGTTCGGAACGGTGTAAGCCTCGTAGTCTTCGGGGTTGAAGGCCCGGAACCGGTCTCCGAGCCTCTTCAAGCCCAGCAGGCTCTCGGACGTCCTGAGATGCTCCCCCGCGGCCGACAGGAGCCGCTGGATCCTGCTCGGGTGAAGGAAGGTCTCGAGCGAGCTCACCTTGTCGATCGCGGCCGCCAAGAATCGCTGCTGGTTCTGCATCCGGGCGAAGTCCCCCTCCGCGAAGACCTTCCTTGACCGCACGTAGCGGATCGCCTTCTCGCCGTCGAAGTGGATCACGCCCGGCTCCTTGATCTCGATGCCGGTGGCGGAGTCGAAGGGGACGGGCTCCGGGATGCAGACATCGACCCCATCGATCGCGTCGATCACGTCACGGAAACCGGCGATGTTCACCTGGGCGTAGGCATTGATGTCGAGCCCGGTGAGGTCCTTCACCGTGCGTATCAGGTTCTTGATCCCGGATTCGAGCGCGATATTGATCTTCCCCTCGCTGCCGTCGGCGAGGGCAACGTAAAGGTCGCGTGGGAACTGGACCATGATCACGTGATCGGTGTCGGGATCGATGTGGGCCAGGATCAGCGTGTCGGCGCGCTGGCCCGTGATGGCCTCGCCGGTCGTTGGATCGACATCATCGGCCCCCAAGTCGTCCTGCTCCTCCTCGCTCAGCCCCGCCCGTGAGTCAGAACCCACGAGGAGCGCGATGAAGGGCTCGCCCTCCGGTACCTGCTCGATCGCTTCGCGCGGTTCATCACCGATCTGGACCTTGTCGTTGGCATCCAAGTAGAGATAGGCGGCGTAACCGGCCCCCGCTACCAACAACAGCAGGATGATGAGCGGGATCACGACCCATTTCTTGCGAAGCAGGCGCAGCCGTTTGTGGTCGCGCTGGCGGTAGCTGCGGAAAACCTCCGAGTGGCCCGAGCCGAACATGCCCTGTTGCTTCTTCTTGAAAGGGTTTCGCATAGGTCAGCCAGTATGGGCCAGGCGGG
>JALZOM010000128.1 GCA_030913945.1 Actinomycetota bacterium | reverse complement strand
GAGTGGGGCCACAGGTTTCATTCCCGCCGCGGAGCGTGCATCATCGAGGCATGAGCATCGAGATCAGACCCCCGCTCGGCGAAGGACGCCGGTTCTCCGAGACGGTTTCGGCTTGCTTCGGCGGAGTCTCCACCGAGGAAGACACCGAACGTCGAACGAAGGTCCTCCCGATGGAACGCGCTCTGGCCGCGTTCGATGGTGACGAGATGGTCGGCGCCACCGGGGCCTTCGAGTTCGACATCACCATCCCGGGGGGTCAGATACCCGCGGGCGGCGTCACCATGACGGGCGTTCTCCCCAGCCACCGGCGTCAAGGGATCCTGAGCGCCATGATGAGGCAGCAGCTCGAAGACATCCATGTCTGGGGTGAGCCCGTTGCGATCTTGTGGGCCTCGGAGGGTGCGATCTATGGACGTTACGGGTACGGGCTCGCGGTCCCCGAGATATCCATCGAGCTCGAGCGCGACCGCGCCGGCTTCAAAGCTCCCGTCGAGCCGTCGGGCCGAATACGTCTAGTAGGCCGCAAGGACGCTGCCAAGGTCATGTCCGAGATCTACGAGCGCGCACGGGTTGAGATCCCAGGGATGCTGACGCGCTCGACCGAATGGTGGGAGGCGCACACGTTCGCCGAACATGACGAGTCGAAGGAACCTCCTGTCTTCTACGCCCTGCTCGAGCTCAACGACCGCGCCGCCGCCTACGCCGCTTACAAGGTGCATTCGGATTGGAACCTCGATGGGATGGCGGTGGGTTGGCTCGAGGTCATCGAGGAGGTCTCGACCTCACCTGAGGCGGTCGCCCAGATGTGGAGGTTCCTGCTCGGCATCGACTTGATCCAGACGATCAAGGCTATGCACCTCGCCCTGGACCACCCGATCCAGCACCTCCTCGCCGAATCCCGCCGCCTTCGGATGGGCGTGAAGGATGCGGTATGGCTTCGCATCATCGACGTTGAGACGGCCCTCGCCCGCCGCTCCTATGCGAGTGCCGACTCAATAGTCTTTGCCGTTGAGGACGGTCTCTGCCCATGGAACAGCGGGCGGTGGGAACTAGACACCTCGGGAGACAACGCCCTCATCGAGCGCACCGACGCTGACGCCGACTTGAAGATCGCGCCCGACGACCTCGGCTCCATCTATCTGGGAGGCAAGACGTTCGGAGCGCTGTTGCGCTCGGGCTCCATCCACGAGTTGAAGACGGGGGCTGCCTGGCGCGCCGATGGGATGTTCCGCACCGAGCGCATGCCGTGGTGTCCTGAGATCTTCTAGTCTTTCGCCGTCACCAGATTCAGCAAGCGCGGCGGACGCGCCACGACCTTGAGAGGCTCGCGGCCCCCTAGGAAGGTGCGGATCTTGTCGGAGCTCAGGGCGAGCGTCGTCATCTGCGCCTCATCGATGTCGGATGCGACCTCGATCGTGTCGCGCAGCTTGCCGTTGACCTGAACGACCATGGTCATACGGTCCTCGGCGACGAGAGCCTCATCGAAGCTCGGCCACGGCT
Source organism: Actinomycetota bacterium (assembly GCA_030913945.1). GTDB lineage: Bacteria > Actinomycetota > CADDZG01 > CADDZG01 > WHSQ01 > JACCXF01. Next base: position 15,234 of record JALZOM010000128.1, on the reverse strand, counting down.
CGACATGGATCGATCCCTCGTGACCGAAGCGCTTCCATTGTTCCTCTGCTATGTAGGGGGTCATCGGGGCAAGCATTTTCAAGATGCCTTCGCACACTTCGGCCACAAGCGCGCGGTTCGACCCACCGCCCGATCGGTACCGGTAGGCGGCGTTCACGAGTTCCATAAGGCGCGCTATCGCCGTGTTGAACGACAGGTTTTCGAAGTCCCTCGTTACCACCTTGATGGTCTTGTGCAGCTCCCGGCGAAGGCCCGGCCCGGCAACTCCCGCGTCGCTCCCACCGGTAACCTCGCGAGCGTCCTCACAGAGTCGCCACACGCGCTGGAGCCAGGGGTAAGTCACCCTCCCGATCGCCCCTACGCCCTCGGAGGGCCAGTCGAAATCTTGCTCGGGGGGCCCGGAGAACAGCATGTAGAGCCGCAGCGCGTCGGCGCCGAACTTCTCGATGGCCTCCTTCGGCTCGACGATATTGCCGCGCGATTTCGACATCGCCTTGCCGCCCATCGTCACCATCCCCTGATTCAGCAGACGCGGGAACGGTTCGGAATCTTCGATCATGCCCATGTCGCATAGGACTTTTTGGATGAAGCGCGCGTAGATGAGGTGCATCACAGCATGCGTGATGCCGCCGCTGTATTGATCGATAGGCATCCACGCTTTGGCTTTGCTTGGATCGAACGGCGCGGTCTCGTTGTGGGGGTCCAGGTAACGAAGGAAGTACCAGGACGAGTCAACGAACGTATCCATCGTGTCGGTCTCTCGCCGGGCGGGGCCCCCGCATCTGGGACAGGTCGTGTTGACCCACTCATCCGCTGCCTCCAGGGGCGAAGCCTCGCCGGTGGGGCTGAAGTCCACGATGTCCGGAAGCTCTACGGGCAGGTCGCCCTGCGAAGCCGGCACCTCGCCACAGTCGCGACAGAACAGGATCGGGATCGGCGTTCCCCAGTAGCGCTGCCGGCTGATCAACCAGTCGCGGATCCTGAAGTTCACGGCCCGACGGCCGCGGCCCTCCGCTTCGAGCCATTCGGTAACGCGCGCCACGGATTCTGCGGTCGAGACCCCATCGAAGGGGCCGCTGTTGACCAACACCCCATCTCCCGAGTAGGCGTCGGGGACATCGTCTTGGCCCTCGAACCCCTCTGGTTTCACCACTACGCGGGTCGGAAGGTCATAGCTGCGCGCGAACTCAAGGTCGCGCTGGTCATGAGCGGGCACGGCCATGATGGCTCCGGTGCCGTAGTCCAGCAGCACGTAGTCGGCGGCCCACACCGGGATCCGCTCGTCGTTCACCGGATTGATCGCGTGAGCCCCGAGCCACATGCCCTTCTTGGGTCGCTCGGTGGAAGCGCGGTCGATCTCGGTCATCTTCGTGGCTTCCTCTTTGAAACGCGCGAACTCCGCCTCACGGTCGGTCCCCGCGGCCAGCTTCTCGGCGAGGGGATGCTCGGGAGCCAGGACAAAGAACGTCGCGCCCCACAGCGTGTCGGGTCTGGTCGTGAACACCGTCACCGGTTCGTCCGAGCCCTCGATGGCGAACTCCACCTCGGCCCCCTCAGAGCGCCCGATCCAGTTGCTCTGCAGCAGCTTCAGGCGTTCGGTCCACCCAGTATTGAGGGCGAGGTCGTCTAGAAGCCGGTCCGCATAGTCGGTGATCTTGAAGAACCATTGCGTCAAGTCCTTCTTGACGACCTCCGCGCCGCAGCGCTCGCAACGTCCCGCGATGACCTGCTCGTTGGCGAGAACGGTCTTGTCGTTCGGGCACCAATTAGCGGGCGCCTCTCGCCGGTATGCGAGACCTTTCTCGTAGAGGGACAAGAACAGCCATTGGTTCCAGCGGTAGTAATCAGGGTCGCACGTGTAGAACACGCGGTTCCAATCGAACGAGTAGCCCAGGCGCTCCATCGACGATCTGTGCATGGCGATGTTCTCGTAGGTCCACTTCTTGGGATTGATCCCGCGCTTGATGGCGGCATTCTCGGCGGGCAGGCCGAACGCATCCCACCCGATGGGGTTCAGGACATCGAAGCCGCGCATGCGCATGTAACGGGCGATGGCGTCGTGGATCGAGAAGATCTCGACGTGGCCCATGTGCAGATCCCCGGAGGGGTACGGAAACATCGTGAGCACATAACGCTTCCGTTGCGGATCGGGGAGGTCCGGAGCGGCCCAGAGGTCCTTATCGATCCAGTCGGTGCTCCAGTGACCCTCGATCGTGCTGAAGTCGTACTCGGCGGCCATAGGACACAACCCTAAAGCCTCGTACCGGTCGACTAAGTGCAGTTCAGGAACGGCGATCCCGCGAACTCAGGTTTACTCGTCACCCGCCGTAGAGAACCGGTAGACCGCTCCGTGCCCGCCATGACCCAGGCGGCGCCGCGCGGATCGAGGAGGTGGCGGATCAGAGCGTACCGCCGACCCTTGGGGGTCGCGGTGCTTACGACAACGCGATCAGCAAGGCAGTCGATCGCCTCGACGTGGCCGACGCTTCCACCGAATCCGAATACGCCTGCTGCCTCGTCGCCGAAGCTGTTCTCGTACGAGACCTCGAGTAGCCGGGTTCCATCGAATGTGTATACCGAGACGAATTGTGTCGAAGCGCCGGCCGTCACGTTGACCACGATCTCTTCTCCTTCGAGGTCGTTGATGGACGCCACCGAGTTCAAGGAAGGAAATCCGAAACCGGGATCGATGTCCGGGTAGCTCACCGGCGCGCTCCGAACCTCGCCCTCCATGTCCACGACGACGAATCCGATGCAGCCCGGCGTTCCCCCCTCATCAGCGAACACGAAGACCGATTCCGGACCCCCGTCACCGTCGATGTCGCCTTGGACCGCCTCGGCTTGTTCGACTGCGGACAGCTCGGCTTCGGCCTGATTGGGGCACTCGAAGTCGGGTGCCCCGGGGGTCGAGGCGGGAGACAGAGCCGGCTCGAGGGTAGTAGCGGGGTTTGCTATCGATACCGGAACCTCGCTCGGCACGGGCGACGGGCCCGTGCGCTCGGCGTTTTCGTCACGTGCACAAGCCGGGACGGCCGGCAGGATGATCAATAGAACAACGGCCACATGGATACGGATGGTCACCGACGCATGCTAGTGCGTATCATCGCCCCGCCCGGGAAGGTCAGGGAGGTTATGCGTGCCGCAGGTTCGTTTCAACGAGTTCCATAGATATGAAGAGCTCACCGTCATCTTGAAGGCGTGGGCGGATGAGTTCCCGGGTCTTTGCCGGCTCGGAAGCATCGGTAGGTCGTACGAGGGTCGCGACATCTGGCTGATGACCGTGACCAACTTCGGCACCGGCGAGGACGCGGACAAGCCGGCCCTGTGGGTCGATGCGAACATCCACGCAACCGAAGTGACCGGCTGCACGGCAGCACTTCATCTCCTCTGGACGTTGCTCCAGGGCCACGGACGTGAAGAGCGCGTAACCCGGGTCCTCGACACCAGATCGTTCTACGTCGTCCCACGACTCAACCCTGACGGCGCAGAGTTGGCGCTTGCGGATCGGCCCCGCTTTATCCGTTCGGGGGTTCGCCCGTATCCGTTGTTGGACGAACCGGACGGCTTCCGCGAGGAAGACCTCGATGACGACGGCAGGATCCTGATGATGCGCGTGCCCGACCCCCATGGGGCGTGGAAAAGGCACCCGGAGGAGTCGCGACTCATGATCTCGCGCGCGCCGGATGAATGGCCGGAAGACGGCGACTTCTACAGGCTCCTGCCTGAGGGGTCCATCCGCAACTACGACGGCGTATCCATCAAGATCCCCCCGGCGATCGAGGGCCTGGACTTCAACCGCAACTTCCCGATGGAATGGGCCACCGAGAACGAGCAACTTGGTGCCGGCCCCTATCCGGTCTCCGAACCCGAGGTGCGCGCGATGGTGCAGGCGGTGACGGACCGACCCAACATCACTGGTGCGATCCTGTACCACACCTTCAGCGGCGTCCATCTGCGTCCGTACAGCGCGCACGACGATGAGCGATTCCCCACCTTTGACCTGCGCGCCTACAAACTCATCGGAGATAACGCCACAAGGATCACCGGGTATCCGCACGCATCGGTGTTCCACGACTTCAAGTACGAGCCGAAAGAGACCATCAAGGGGGGAGCGGACGACTGGCTCTACGAACACCTGGGGATATTCGCCTGGACAACCGAGTTCTGGAGCCCGCAACGGCAGGCGGGGATCGAGAACTTCCACCTCATCGAGTGGTTCCGCGACCATCCCGTGGAAGACGACCTGAAGCTCCTGCGTTGGAGTGACGAGCGGCTTGGGGGCCGGGGTTATGCCGACTGGTACCAGTTCGAACATCCACAGCTCGGGCGGGTCGAGTTAGGAGGATGGGACCAGATGTACTGCTGGACCAATCCCCCGCCGGAGTTCCTCGAAGCGGAGATCGCTCCCCATTCCGACTTCGCCATCTTCCATGCACTCGTTTCGCCGAGGCTCGAGATCCACTCGCTCGACGTGACCCGGATCGAGGAGAACCTCCATTCGATCCGGCTGGTCGTCGTCAATACCGGATGGCTACCGACATCGGTCAGCGAGAAGGCCAAGGAGAAGAAGGCGACCCGGCCGATCGAGATCGAGATGACCCTGCCTGAGGGGGCCCGTGTCGTGACCGGCGACCGCAAGCTCGAGTTGGGCCAGCTCGAGGGCCGCATCGACAAGAGCAGCGCCCTCTGGTGGTGGCATGAGGAGGGCACCACCGACCGGACCAAGGCCGAATGGGTCGTCGAGGCCCCGAAGGGCTCTGTCGTTCGACTGGAGGTGCGCCACGCTCGGGCGGGCACGATCCGGCGCGCCGTCGACCTAACATGAGCACCCGGCTCCCTATCGAGGGCAAGAAGGTGTCCCTGAGGCCCTTCGTGACGGACGAGTTGAACGTGCTGTGGGCGCGCCGCGTTGCAACCGCCGCCTCGTGGATGATCGGCCCCAATTCCTATGAACGCCTGAAGACTCGCGTGCAGAACTCGGGACGGTTTACGGACGGATGGCTCTTCCTTGCGGTCGACGCGGATGAGCAGCTCGTTGGAGAGGTCGAAGCACGTCACATAGACCGGTCTATGCCCCCCGGCGTCTTCGAGCTGGGCATCGAGATGTATGACGAGAGCGATCGCGGTCGGGGCTTCGGTTCCGAGACGATCGCTCTATTCACTTCGTACCTCTTCAAGGATTACGGAGCGGAACGCGTTTGCGGCAGCACATCGATCGAGAACGCGTCGATGCGCCGAGTGTTCGAGACGTGCGGTTACGCGCTCGAGGGGATCATGCGCGCGTTCATGCCATCGACCGAGGGTCGAGACGACTACGCACTCTATGCGATCACGAAGCGTGAATGGGCGGAACTGCCTCATTGAACAAGCGGGTTCTTACACGAATCGGGGCGGGGCGTCAGCGGGTCTGCGCCTCTGCGGCGACCTGATCTTCGAGTCCGGTGACCTTCTCGACCTCCGTCCCCGTTTTCCGTCGTTCTCGTATCTCGAGTCGTGTCGAGAGGCGGGACAACAACAGGTTGACGAGAACGAACATCAGCCCCACGGTCAAGAACACCTGAAGTAGAGGAGCGTCGACGCCCGATCCCGTGAATGGGCTCCCGCTCGTGTTGGTAACGATCCGCGCCTGACGCATGACCTCCTGTATCCCGATGATGCTGACCAGGGTGGTGTCCTTGTTCAACGTGATCAGTTGCGAGACCGTGGCGGGCACCATCCGGCGGAGCCCTTGCGGGAGGATGATCAGACGCATGGATTTCCAGTAAGGCAGCCCGAGGGCTGCCGCAGCCTCCCCCTGTCCTCGCTCTAACGAGACGATCCCGGCCCGCATGATCTCCGCGATCACGGCGGAGTTGTAAAGCGTCAGACCCATGACCGCAGCCAGGAAGAAGGGGGATTGGAACGCGTCAGGGAACCACGCCGGGACGCTGCTCTCGTACGCATCTCTCCACGACTGGGGGATCGCGAGAGCCAGGTACAGGATGATGAATATCAGAGGCAGGTTCCGCCAGACCTCGATCCAGAGAGAGGCCGGCGCGCTTACTGCGCGCCTCTTCGAGATCCGCATGAGAGCGAGGCCGAGTCCAAACACGAGCGACAGGAGCATCGCGAAGAGAGCGATCTCGATGTTGATGAGGAAGCCGGTGAGGATGAAGCGCAGGTTGTTGCCCGCGCCGAGCCATTCCCAATTCGCCGGATCGACGAGATAGCTCATCGCCGGATCACCAGACGATGCTCGAGTCGGCGCACGGTGAGCGTGGCCGAGACCGTCATGATGAGGTAGCCGACCGCGGCCCAGAAGAAGACCTCGTTCGTCTGGAACGTATTCGAGTTGATGATCCGGGCCTCTTTCAGGAGGTCCTGTGCAAGACCAAGAGCGACCCCGATGATCGCCGAGTTCTTGATCATGGCGATAGTCAGGTTCCCGAGCGGCGGGATCACCGTTCGGATGGCCTGCGGCAGCACGATCTTCCTCAGCGTTTGCGGGTAGGTGAAGCCCATCGACAACGACGCTTCGATCTGACCCTGACCGACAGCAAAAACGCCCGAACGGATGGCTTCGGCGACGTAAGCCGCCGTGTACAGTCCCAGACTGCCGGTGCCTGCGGCGAACGGCCCGATGTTCACGCCCGCTCGTCTGAGCCCGGCGAAGACGATGAAGAGCAACACAAGGAGCGGGATGTTGCGGAAGAACTCGACGTAGACGGTTCCGATCCATCGAAGGGGCTTGATCGGTTGCACCCTCAACGCCGCGATGAAGGTGCCTACTACCACTGCGATCACGAACGAGACCGAGACCAGCCCCAGGGTTACCAGGAAACCATCGCGGAACTGTGGGAAGTGATCGACCAGCACTCCCCACAGTTCCACTTTAGAAACTCCTTCGTCGGATCAGTTGGTGGTTCGCTAGCAGAATTCGACGCACGGGAACAGCTCGTACGCGTCCTCCCGCGTCATCACCGAGGGATCGTCCGCTTCCTCGCCGGTATACTGGCCGACCCATTCCTCGTACAGCTCGTCCCAGGTTCCGTCTTCGAACGTCTCTCCGATCGTCTCGTCGAGGAACGTCTGGAACTCCGTGTCGCCATCGGTGATCCCCGCGCCATATGGCTCGGTTGTGAGCTCGTCGCCTACAAGCTGGAGCGAATCGTCCTGGATCACCATCCCGGTGAGGATGACGTCGTCGGTGGAGACCGCATCCACGGATCCGTTCTGGACCAGCTCGTAGCACTCCGAGTACGAGTCGACGAGCTGCAGCTTTGCGTCGGGAGCCTGCTCCTTCAGAGTGGCCTCATAGGTCGAACCGAGGGCCGTGCATACGGATGTCCCCTCCGTCAGATCCTCGATCCCGGCGATGTCCGAATCCGTAGGTACCAGGATCCGGCCGTGCGCGATGTAGTAGGGCCGGGAGAAGTCGATCTCGGCATCCCGGTCCGTCGTGATGGTCATCGTGGACAGGATGAGGTCGACGGTTCCATCCTCGAGGAACGGGATGCGGTTGTCCGAGATCGCCTCGACGAATTTCGGCTCAACGCCGAGTTTGTCCGCGATGATCTTCCCCATCTCAACGTCGAATCCCTCGACCTCGTTCGTCTCTGGATTCTTGAAACCGAACGGCGCCACGTCGTACTTCACGCCGATCTTGATCTCGCCGGCCTCCTGAAGGTCCGCCATGGTCGTGCCGGCTTCAAACTCTTCGACCTCGCCGCCGGTATCTCCACCCGCGTCCGATCCGCCCTCATCGTCGCTGCCGCACGCTGCCGCCAGTAGTGCGAAGCTCGCCATAAGGGCCAGGATCCAGCGTGATCCCCTGAATCTCGACATCCCATTCCCCCTTCCATGGGCCGCGCTTGCGGCCCCATGCTCGTACCGGAAGCCCATCCGCTCCGGCTTCATCGCTAATGGTGGATTATCTTGTCCACGAAATCGCGTGCCCGCTCGCTGCGCGCAGATTTGAAGAACTCGTCCGGCGGACCTTCTTCGACGATAGCTCCCTCATCGATGAAAACGATGCGGTCGCACACCTCGCGCGCGAAGCCCATCTCGTGGGTCACGACGATCATCGTCATACCGCTGCGGGCCAAGTCTCTCATCACATCGAGCACCTCACGGATCATCTCCGGATCCAACGCCGACGTCGGCTCATCGAACAGCATGAGTTTTGGTTCCATAGCAAGGGCGCGGGCTATGGCGACACGCTGCTGCTGGCCACCCGAGAGATCGGCGGGATAGGCCTCGGCCTTCTCGGGGATGCCTACCCTCTCGAGCAGTTGAAGCGCCCTGTCCCGCGCCTCCGACTTGCCCACGTCCTTGACCTCCACCGGCCCGAGCGTGATGTTCTGCAGAACGGACTTGTGCGGAAACAGGTTGAACTGCTGGAAAACCATCCCGATGTTCGCGCGCAATCCGTAGATCGCCTTGCCGGCGGACGATACCGGCTGACCATCGAAGACGATCCGACCCGAGTCGATCGTCTCGAGTGCATTGATGCACCGCAACATGGTGGATTTCCCCGACCCAGAGGGCCCCGCCACCACGATCGCCTCGCCGCGTCCGATCCGAAGATCGATGTCTTTCAGGACCACCGTGCCGCTGAAACTCTTCGTGACCTTATCGAGCACGACTAGGGGTTCGTTCGACGCCGCCCCATTACCTTGATCGCCACTCTGATCACCCATCCGCGGGGAGTCTAGCTGAACGTTCTAAGAAGCAAGGAGATTAGGCGGCATCGCCGATCCGAGGTGCATTCCTGGGATTTCCAGGGGTTGCGGGCCGGAGCGGCGATACATCCCGGGATCACCTATCACTCGAGGTGGTGTGGAACGCTCGCGACGACCACACCCCGCTCGAACAGCAGGCGTCGTTTGACGAGGAGAGCCGTCTGCCCATGGAGCAACTGATGCCGCAGCTTTGGCACCACGAACTCGGGCAGGATGACCGTGACGATCCGGTTGACGCCGTCGGGATCGAAGCGCCGGATATACGCCGTCAACGATTGCCCGATGTCTCTGAACTCAGACTGCTCCATCTCGAGTGGCATCTGGATGCGCCTCCGGAGCCACTCATCTCCGATCTTCTCCGCTCCGGAGGGGTCAAGTCCAAAGGTGAGAGCCCGTACGTCCACCGAGTTGAGCGTCCCGGCATAGTCGATAGCCTTGAGTGTCGCCCTGTGCACGCCGGAGATGAGCACGATCACATAGTTCCGGCCGGGCTCGTGCGTCTCATCGACCTCGGGATCTACCTCGTCCATAACGATTGGGACATCCAGCACCTGCACTCCCGGCTCGGCGAGCAGGGCGGCCTTCAAGCGGTGCATGCGCGGTCTACGCAAAATCTCGATCCACCCACTTCGCTCGAGAAGCTCCGGCACCACCACGGTCAGGAAGTCTCGAGGGCTCAGAGCCTCCCTTCGGGTGCGCAGGTACTTGCGCGCCGATGCTGAAAGGGAGCCGTCGAGCTTCGCAAGTGTGATGGGGATGTCCGGAGCCAGCTGCCTCCACATCGCCGCGTGTTGCTTCTCGAAGGTGACCGCCGTCGCGGTCCTGGGCCGAACGGAACGAACGTAGCCCACGGATCGCGCCGTCGCAGTGTCCATCGAGGTTACGAGGATCACCATGTGCTGGGCGCGCTGCCGTTGATCGACCGGCGTCTGAGGTGTATGAGCAAGTTGGGTCGCGACGGCGCGGTAGTGGCGGCTGATCGAGTACATCATCAGCACCAGGATCGGGACCGCCACCACGACGATCCATGCCCCAGGGCGACCGGGCACGTCGACGGGCCCCAGGAACTTGGTCGTCACGACGATGAAGAAGACCGTGCCGGTGACGATGGCTCCGAAAGCGTTGATCAAGAGTCGATGACGCCACCCAGAGTCGCGGCTCCTCCACCAGTGCACGACCATCCCGGACTGGGACAGTGTGAAGGAGACGAATACGCCGACCAGGTAGAGCTGGATCAGTCGGTTGAGATCAGCATCGAAGAAGATCACGAGGACAGAGGCGAGCACCGCGAGGATCACAACGCCGTTGGAGAACACGAGGCGGTCGCCGCGGTTCATGAACTGCCGGGGCATGAAGCGATCCTGAGCCAGGATGGAAACAAGCCTCGGAAAGTCCTGATAGGCGGTGTTGGCAGCCAGGATGAGGATGCCGGCGGTCATTACCTGGACCGCGTAGAACATGAATCCGCCGCCGAAAACCGTGTGCGCTATCTGGGCGACGACCGTTCGTTCCGCTTCCTCGGTGAAGACGACATGGGTCTGGTCGGCGAGCCACGAGATACCGACGAACATCGAGATTGACATGACGCCCATGATCGAGAGGGTGGTCGCGGCGTTGCGAGATTGCGGATACCGGAAGGCGGGGACGCCGTTGGATATCGCCTCAACGCCCGTGAGAGCCGTCGTCCCTGCGGAGAAAGCCTTAAGGATCAGGAACAGACTCAGGGCCTGCTCGGGTTCCAAATGAGTGCCGGCGGTTTCGGCAGGAGGGCAACCGCCGACGCATCTCACCAACCCGGTGATGAGCAGGATGAAGATCGATAGCACGAACCCATAGGTCGGGATTGCGAAGAGCGTGCCGGACTCCTTGGTTCCCCTGAGATTCATGAGCGTCACGAAGATCACGAACGCGACTGCGATCTCCACCTTCAAGGGTTCCAATCCCGTTGCGGCCGACAAGATCGCATCGACGCCTGCCACGATGGATACAGACACCGTCAGGATGTAGTCGATCAAGAGCGCACCGGCTGCGATGAGCCCCGGATAGATCCCGAGGTTCTCGTGGGCAACGATGTATGCGCCGCCTCCGTTCGGGTAGGCCCGCACCGTCTGGCGATACGACACCACTACCGTGGCCAGCAGGATCGCGACGGCGGCGACGATCGGCATGAGCAGATTGAGAGCCGTGGCCCCTGCCGCCCCCAGCACCAGAAGGATCTCCTGGGTCGCATAGGCATTGGAAGAGAGTGGATCCGATGAGAAGACAGGCAACGCCAGGGTTTTCGGAAGCAACGTGTGCTCTAACTCGCCGGTCGCCATGGTGCGCCCGAGGACCATCCTCTTTAGGGCCTGGGGCATGGTCATCGCGCTCGTCGACCGCGCCCCATTGCTCGGCCCCGGCCGATTGTCGTCGCGCGTTGATGTTGACCTCGGCATCCACCAAGTATCGGTAGCAAGCGCGTAAGCGAGGCGTTAGGAACCGTAAGGATTCCGACAGTTTTTCAGCGCAGTAGGGTTCGAAACAGATAGGAGGCATTCCTAGTTTGTTTTCCGCACATGCGTGATCGTGCCGTCTTGACCATGGCGAAAGACCGTCGGCATGCGGCTCGCAGCGTCCTTGCTGCGACGGCCGGCCCCGCGTTCGTGACCCTACTGGCGCTGCTGCAGGACCCGCCGCCACGGACGACGACAGCCCTCCTCTACGTACTCGTGGTGGCGATCGCAGCCGGCATCGGTGGTTTCCCTGCGGGTGTGGCCGCCTCCGTACTCTCATTCCTCGCGCTCAACTTCTTCTTCACGCCGCCGCTCCACACTCTGGTGGTTGGGAGACTGCAAGACCTCGTCGCGTTGATCGTGTTCCTGACGGTGTCCGTCGTCACCGGCCTCTTGCTGTCGACGGCGGTGCAGGCCAGAGCGCGAGCGGAAAGGCGAGAGCAGCAGACCCGGCTCATGAACGAGTTCAACAACCGTCTCCTATCGGGCCGTGCCCTGGAAGGCGTTTTGAAAGGCCTGGCCGAGAGACTGACGCGACTCCTCGTTCTAGCGGAATGCGACATCGAAACGCCGGCCACCGAACCCGTGCGGATCTCCAGGGGTGGGGAGCTGGGCGCCCCTTCTGAGATAGAGCTTTCGGCCAGAGGCGAACCCGTGGGGGTACTAAGGGCCACACCTCCGGCTTCGAGGGGGAGCTTGACCGACGATGAGAAGGCCGTGCTGCAGAACGTGGGCGGGCAGCTCTCTCTCGCCCTGAGGGCTACACGCCTCGCGGACGAGGTGCGCGACGCGCAGCTCGAGGCGGAGACGAATCGTCTTCGAGCTGCTCTCTTCTCGGGGGTAACCCACGACCTCAAGACCCCGCTCGCCGCGATCACCGCTTCCGTCACGAGCATGCTCGAAGGGTCGCCCTTCACCGAGAACGAACGCTTCGAGCATCTGGACACGATCAGACAAGAAGCCGAGCATCTCAATCGCGTGGTGAACAACCTCATGGATCTCGCTCGGCTCCGCGCCGGCGCGCTCATACCGGCGCGCGTTCCGGCAGCCATCGACGAGCTCATCGAGGCCGTGGTGGCGCGGCTGCAACCACTTCTCGATGGGCGCGAGATTCAACTCGACCTTCGAGGTGACCTTCCCGAGATGTCGATCGACGTAGTTCAGATCGATCAGGTGCTCACCAACCTCATCGAGAACGCCGTCAAGTTCGGTACCACTAGCACGCCCATCCGCGTCAGGGCCATGGGGGCCCCCGAGAAGGTGCGCGTGACCGTCGCCAATCGCGGACCGGGGATCGCAGCCACCGACCGGGAACGCATCTTTCAACCCTTCGAACGAGGCGATGGCGAGATCGCCGGGACGGGTTTGGGCCTCGCCATCGCCCAGGCGGCGATCGCCGCCCACGGCGGGCGCATCTGGGCCCAAGACCAGCCCGGAGGGGGCGCGGTGATCACCTTCGAACTGCCGACGAACGAAGGCAACGATCTTGACTGACGCTGCGTTGGGGTCCCGGGTCCTGGTCGTTGACGACGACCAACAGATGCTTAGAGCCGTGGCGAACGCCCTGCGGGCGAGGGGGTACTCGATAGCCACGGCGGGCGACGGGGAAACGGCGCTCCGGATGATCGCCGAGCAGCCACCCGACCTTGTCCTCCTGGACCTGGGCCTTCCCAAAGTTGACGGTCACACCGTCATCACAAGGCTACGGACATGGTCGGACATACCCGTGATCGTTCTTTCAGTGCGCGAAAGCCAGGATGAGAAGACTTCGGCCCTCGACGCCGGAGCGGATGACTACGTAACGAAGCCATTCGCGACCAAGGAACTCCTCGCGCGCATGCGAGCGGTTCTGCGACGGTCATCCCCCGAGCACTCGGACCCCGTACTCCTCTTCGATGAGCTCGAGATCGACCTCCCACGACGACTCATCAAGATGAACGGTGAACCGATCCATCTAACGCCGACGGAATACAGGTTGTTGGAAGCGATGGCGACCAGCCCCGGCAAGTTGCTGACTCACGGGTGGTTACTTCGTAAGGTGTGGGGTCCGGGATACGGAACGGAATCACATTACCTACGCCTCTACGTGCGTCAGCTTCGCCAGAAGCTTAACGACGATCCGGCGCGCCCGAGATGGATCACGACGGAGCCGGGCGTCGGTTACCGGTGGCTCCCCGAGCCCCGATCCTCTTAGATATCGGAGGTTGAAACTGGATCAGGAGAGCGACCTGCGGCACACTGCTCCCTCACCGGATTGACTCGCCCCTAATCCATCCTCCCTGCCCCGGCCAGGCTTAGCATGTGACGGATGAGCCTGAAGAAACTCGTGGGGCTGTTATTGGTAGCGTTCTTCTTGTTCTTCCTAGTTCAGTCCCCCGCGAACGCGGCGCAAGTGGTGAAGTCCGCGGGCGAGAGCCTGGGGGACTTCTTTGGCGCATTCGCCGAAGGCTTCTCCAAGTTCCTTTCCCAGCTCTTCTGATGGGGCGCGAGCCCGGCGCCGCGCGCCGGAGGTTACAGCGCTCGCCTCCGCACGAGCGCTATCTTCCGACGGGCGAGGTGATCGTGCTCGAGGTCCGCAAGCATTGGGCTTCGCTGATCGCGCCGGGCCTGAAGACGGCCGGCATCGTTCTCGCGTGCCTTGCGGTGGGCTTCGTGACCAGCCCGAACAAGGGGTCCGATCCGATCGACACGGTCGCGTCGTGGATCGGGGCGGCGGCGGTCGCTTTCATGATCTATCGCTTCGTCGAGTGGAGGATCGATCGCATCGTCGTGACCGACCACCGGATCGTCGAGGTGGCGGGGATCATCACTAGACGCGTCTCGTCGATGCCGATCGTGAAGGTGACCGACATGACTTATCGCCGTTCGCCCCTCGCGCGCCTCCTCGGCTTCGGCGAGCTCATCCTCGAGAGCGCCGGACAGCACCAGGCTCTCGATCGGATCGACTATCTGCCCTATCCCGACGACTTTTACCGGTCGGTCACCTCTCTCGTGAACCAGACCTCGGGATCGCTCTTGTCCGAGGATCGCGTTGACACAGGCGAGCTGCCACTCGTGTCCGAGTAGCGGTGAGGACGGGGACGAGTCACTAGCTCAGCTTGCAGCTTGGAGCGGGATCAAGCGCTGACCTGCGCTCATGCTGTGGACCCGCGGAGAATCGAACCCCGGACCTCTTCCATGCCATGGAACCCCAAGGCGAACGCTTGACCTGCGGCTTCTTGTGAATCTCCTGCTCATAGCCGGTTTGCGCCTGGACCCGCATGGACTGAAATGGACGCCGTTTCCCTAACCTTGCTGCACGTTTGCTGCACGGCGGCGGGCGCGCTTCTGGTCTCGGAGCCACGGACGGATCGTTTTCTCCGTCCACACGAACAAGCTGCTCGATCTGGCGAGGGACATCGCCCTAGCCGACTCCGTTAAAGATTCCCTATAGAGCGGGTCAACGACTCTCTTTAGAAAGCCTCCTAGTCGATGTACCTCAGCGTCTGAGAGGTTGTAAGCCCAGGCCCGAGAGCCCCCGGCCGGTGAATCTAAGCACTACCCGCAAGAGGGAGTCCAACCCCTCAATCGGGGGACCCAATCTTCCGATAATTGGCAGATGCAGATAGAATACGTTTCTCTGGAAGTGGTTCCACGGCCCGAAGAGGAGAACACCCTCCTGATCGCGCCGAAGGGACGGGGCATCGTGATCAGGGGCGGGAGCGACGTCGGCATCATCCTCGAATGCGGGTCCTGTTGGCGCGCCATGGCCGAAGGCGTCCGTCCGAGACAGTTGCGCGGCTTGACCCTTCGGTGCAGCGACTGCGGCGCATATAACAGGACGAGCGGATAAGAGATATGGCCTAGAAAGCTTGGGGACGGCCGGCCTCCCGAGGAAGGGACCCGCGCGGGGACATGCGCTGTGGGGGCCGCACAATACGCGCGAACTGCCCGGGGCAGGGCAGTGCCGACCGTCCCCTGGCTCTCTAGGCCATCCTCCAATGCTCTAGGAAGAGTGGCCGTTGTCCCGGATTTTCTATCCC
>JALZOM010000109.1 GCA_030913945.1 Actinomycetota bacterium | reverse complement strand
TTCGAGTTCCGCGACGACTCCTGGCACGATGAGGCCGTCACCAACGCCATCGCCGAGGCCGGCGGAACGGTGTGCTTCGCGGAGACGAAGGGCGAGGTGCCGTCCGCGCTCCCCCCGGGTCCGATCGGATACGTCCGCCTGCGTCACGACGCGTACCCAGACGAGGTGCGCGACGCCTGGCTCGAGCTCCTTCGACGCGAATCGAACGAGCGCGATGTTTACGCCTTCACGAAACACGAGGGAGGGCCGCCGGACGATCCGCGCGGCGGAGTGGGCTTGGCCGGGTGGCTGGCGGAGACGACCCGGGCGGGATGAGCACGGACCGCGACTACCGCGCTAAACGCAGTTACGAGAGCACGCCCGAGCCCGAGGCGTCGGTGGCCGGGAACGTGGACCCCGGCTCCGCGCGCGCGGGCACCGACTTCGTCATCCAGCAGCATCATGCGCGGCGGCTCCACTTCGACCTGAGACTCGAGATGTTCAACGGAGACACGCCGGTGTTGGTCTCGTGGGCGGTCCCCCGGAACCTGCCGATGAAAAAGAAGGAGCCACACCTCGCAGTGCACACGGAGGACCATCCCATCGAATACAGGGACTTCTCCGGCACCATCCCCGCCGGCAACTACGGGGCGGGAGAGATGCGCATCTTCGACTCGGGCACATACGAGGTTCTCGAGCAGGGCCCCGGCAAGTTGAGTTTCCGGCTGCAGGGCAAGCGTTTTCAGGGTTCGTGGCATCTGAATCGCACGAAGCAAGAGGACGGCAAGGACGAGTGGATCGTGATCCTCGGACGCGACGAACGGCCGGACCCCGCCCCTCCCCCACCCTTCGAGGTGATGAACGCCACGCTCAGCACCGAGGCGTTCGACAAAGACGGATGGATCTTCGAACCGAAGTGGGATGGCGTGCGGGCGCTGGCGGTCTGCACGGACGAGACGAGGCTGATCTCGCGCAACAAGCGCGACATCACCTCGGCCTACCCGGAGCTGGGCGACCTGCACGAGCGACTGGTGGCCCTCGACGCGGTGGTGGACGGCGAGATCGTCGCATTCGACGAGGGCAGGCCTTCCTTCGAGAAGCTGCAGAGCCGCATCAATCTCCAGAACCCGAGGGACATCGAGCGGGTGATGAGTTCCATCCCCGTCACCTACATCGCGTTCGACCTGCTGTACCTCGACGGCAGGTCGTTGATATCCGCTCCGATCGAAGAGCGGAAGGCCGCGCTGGACGGGATCGTGATCCCCGGCGGACGGATGCAGGTTTCGACGTTCGTGGCCACCGAGGGGATAGCCCTGCTCGAAGCGGTGAAGCAGCGGCGTCTCGAGGGCATCGTGGCGAAGAAGCTCGGGGGCTCATACCGGCCGGGGAAACGCGTGCGCGACTGGCTCAAGATCAAGATCGTTCACGACGCCGACGTCGTCATCGGCGGATGGTCGCGCGGCGAGGGCTCCCGATCCACCCACTTCGGCTCGTTACTCGTGGGCGCCTACCTCGAGGGAGAGCTTCGCTTCCTCGGGGCGGTAGGAACCGGCTTCACCGGGCGGGAGCTCGACACGCTGTGGCCGAAGCTCCAGGCGCTGGAGACGTCCGACAGGCCATTCGTCGAGGACCCGACAGGGACGCGCTCCAACCCCTTCGGGAAAGTGCTGCGCGATCCGCACTGGACGAAGCCGGAGTTGGTTGCCAGGGTCGAGTTCCGGGAGCTGACCTCCGTAGGACGGCTCCGGGCGCCGTCGTACAAGGGCCTGCGCGATGACAAGTCCGCAGAGGAATGCCTCTACCAGGACCTCGTCGCGGTGGCCCACGGCACGGTGTGAGCGAGCCGGGCAACTTCGCGAAACGCGCCATCGCGGGCATCTACTCGCGCGCGGCGAACCGCCTGTACGAGCCGGTCGTAGTGAACGGGGCGTTCCCCCTATTCGGAGGTGACCTCCACGACAAGGTGCGAGCTCTAGGACGCCGAGCCGTAGAGGCGGCCGGGGACGATCCCATCCTGGACCTGCCCGTAGGCACCGCCTACTTCACGGTTGACGCCGCCCGGCACCACAAGGGCTTGATAGTCGGGTCCGACATAGCCGCCGGGATGGTCCAGCGCACCCAAGAAGTAGCGCGCGAGCAACGAACCCCCACCCTGGTGGCCGTTCAAGCAGACGCGCACAACCTTCCCTTCGCCGACGCCACCTTCGGCGCCATCCTGTGCATCAACGGCTTACAAGTGATGCCCAACCTGCGAGCAACTTTGAAAGAATTCCACCGCACCCTGAAACCCACCGGAACCCTCTACGTCTCCCTGATAACAGCCCCCCTAGAGGCAGCCCTCCCGAAGCGAGCATCCACCCACCTACCAACCCTCCTGCGCTCCCGCGACAAGGTGCTCGACCAGTTCCAATCATCCGGCTTCGAAGTAAGTCGGCTAGAAACCCAGCGCTTCGCCTACTGGTTCGAAGCAACCCCGCGCCCCTAAAGGAGGCGCACCCGCACGTTGCAGTCGAGGAGAAAGTCGCGGACATCCTGCCAGCCGTCGTAGGGCTCGCCCTCGGTAACGACCTCGGTGATCCCCGAATTGGCGACCAGCTTGGCGCACCCGAAACAAGGGACCCCGGTGATGTAGATCGTGGCGCCGTCGCGCTCGGTCGGCGATGAGAACAGGATCGCGTTGGCCTCGGCGTGGATCGCGATGCAATTGTCGTGACCCCACCCGCTGACGGATTCGGAGCGGGCCCGGGGACAGGCCCCCTGGTCGCAATGGGCGTGGCCCGAGGGGGGGCCGTTGTAGCCGGTGGAGGCGATCCGGCGCTTCTTGACGATCACGGCGCCGTGCTGGCGCCGGATGCAATTCGAGCGCGTGGCGGTCTCGCGCGCGATGTTCAGGAAATAGCGATCCCAGTCGGTCGTTCGCTGGACCTGCTGAACCATGCCCATGAGACTTCCCCCTGTTCCGAGCGCGTGAAAAAGACGCAAAACCAGGCGTGCCTGAGGGAAGTGTCCTGATTGTGACGCCGGGCGGTCTCGAGCGCAAGGTCTTCTCACTTATTGTCGGACCCCGTGAGCACCGATATCTCCACCGACATCCTCACGGACCTCCTGCGTTCCGCCTGGCTCGTTCACGCCGCTCGGGCACGGGTGTACGAGATCTGGCGCCCGCACGACGAACGCTTCGCCGCCTCCATCCTGAGAGCTCGCCGGCAGGCCGAGATCATCGAGGAGGCCCTCGTTGAGGGGGGCCGAGGCCCTGACGTGGAACTGGTGGAACCGCACGCATCGTGGATCGTGAGCCTCATCGGCGAACGACCCGATGAGATGCCGCTCGCGGACATCTTTTTGACGCGTCTGGGCGATTGGGTCGAAGGGCACGCGAAGCCGTTCTTGGCCGGCAGCGGTGACGAGTTCACTCGCCTGGCCGACGAGGAGAAAGCCGCCTCCGTCCTGCCCGATGAGTTCCCGGTGGCCCCGCCCTTCGAACGGCTACCGATCCCCGAGGTGGAGCCCCCCGGGGAGGTCAGGTTCCGTTTCGGGATCCTGGCCGACGCTCACATCGGCTCACCGCGAGGAGAGTCGCTCGTCCGCGCGGCCATCGCGGATCTCAACACCTCCGGGGCCGAGCTGGTGATCCAGCTGGGCGACGTCACGGACCACGGCAACGAGCGTGAGTTCGAGCTGGCGGCCACGGTGTTCGCCGACCTGGAGGTCCCCTTCGCAACGATGATGGGCAATCACGACGTGTGGTCCTACGAGGAGCAGGCCCTGAAGGGCCGCGAGTACTTCGAGCGCTACCTCGGTCGCCCTGCGGACGGAACCCTCGTCGAGCACAAGGGGGTTCGCTTCGCAGTGCTCGATTCCGCCGACCACAGCACGTCCCCATTCGGGCCCTTCAACCTGGTAACCGGCGCGTTCATGGATGGCCAGGGAGGCGCGATCGTGCGCGGCGCCCTGAGCACTCCCCAGCACGAGATCCTGGCCGACATCGCCGCGCCGGATTCGGGGCCAGCCTTCATCTTCATGCACCACCCGCTCCAGCCCTTCACCAGTTTCCCGCCGGTGCTCTTCGGACTGCGGGACGGCGACACCGGGCGGATCCACGCGGTCGCGGACTCCGGCAACGTGCGGGGGGTCTTCGCGGGTCACACGCATCGCAATGCTCTCAATCGTCCGGTCGGTGACGTGCCCTGCCTCGAGGTCGCCATCCCGCGCGACTACCCGTTCGGGTACGCGCTGGTCGACGTTACGGACACCGGCTACGCCTACCGTTTCCTGCAGATCTCCGACGACGACCTCGTCCGGGATGCTGCGGAGAACATCGGCGACATCCAGCGC
>JALZOM010000046.1 GCA_030913945.1 Actinomycetota bacterium | reverse complement strand
CACCTGGGGCGAGCTCGACAAGCGTGCGAATCAAGCCGGCCACATGCTGGAAGAGCTGGGCGTGAGGGGCGGCGACCGCGTTGCGATGCTCTTGCGGAACGGGCGCGAGATCGTCGAGACGACGCTCGGGGCGCAGAAGCTCGGAATGGTCGCGTGCCCTCTCAACACCTGGGCCAAGCCCAAGGAACTGAGGTTCACGCTCAGCGAGGCGAAGGCAAGCGTTCTGATCTACGACACGAAGCACTCTGATCAGGTCGAGGAGTGCGCTCCCAAGGGCCTGGCCCTCGTTTACGTGGGGAACGAGGATGACGCCGTTGCGAACTCCTACTCCTACACGGAGTTGCTGAGCGACCAATCGGTCAATCCGCCCCCGTTCCTCACCAGGGAGGCGCAGAAACCGAAGGTCGTGATCCATACCTCCGGCACCACCGGCGCCCCGAAGGGTGCGTCCCGCAACTCTTCCGCAGCCGGAGTCGGTGCGCTGGCCAACCTGCTCAGCGTTGTTCCCTACAGTCGCGACGACATCATCGTGCTGCCTGCGCCCTTGTTCCATTCATTCGGTCTCGCGACCTTCACCTTCGGAACCGCGCTGGGAGCGACGTTCGTGTTGCCCGAGCAGTTCGACCCGGAGGGGACCTTGCGCGCGATCGAAGAGCACGGAGCGACGGCATGCTCGCTCGTGCCGGTCATGATCAAGCGCATCCTGAATCTCGATGACGAGGTCAAGTCCCGTTACGACCTTTCGAGCCTTCGAGTCGTGATGGCGAGCGGTTCCGCGATGTCAACAGAGATGCGCAAAGCAGCGATGGAGTTGTTCGGCGACGTCCTCTACGACCTGTACGGCTCGACAGAGGTCGGGTGGGTGGCCATCGCCCGGTCCGAGGACATGCTCGAACACCCCGGCACCGTCGGCAAACCTGTTCCCGGGATACAGGTTGCGATCTTCAACGAGGAAGGGGACCGGCTTGGCCCCGGCGAGGTCGGCGAGATCTTCATCAAGAGTGACGTGATGTTCGAGGGTTACACGTCGGGCGATTCGAAAGAGGTGCGCGACGGTTACATGACCATCGGCGACCTCGGGCGCGTCGATGAAGAAGGATTCCTCTTCATCGAGGGCCGGGCAGACGACATGGTCGTCGTCGGTGGGGAGAACATCTACCCCGTCGAGATCGAAGAGGCCCTCGACGACATGGACGGAGTCGAGGATGTCGCGGTGATGGGTGTTCCCGACGACGAGTACGGCGAGGTGCTCGGCGCTTTCGTCGTCGGAAAGGTCAAGCCCGAAGACGTCAAGAAGTACTGCAAGGATCAACTTGCGTCGTACAAGGTGCCCAAGCGTGTGGAGATCCTGGACGAGCTGCCGCGGACCTCCACCGGCAAGGTGCTGAAGCGCGAGTTGATCGAGCAGGTCGAAGAGGGCTAGATGCCGCAGTTCAACCTCGACGGTTTCTCGATCTCATACGAGCAGCGGGGTCGAAAAAGGGGCGCCGCCGAGCGGCCGCTCATCCTGATCCACGGCCTTCTGCTGCCACGTGTGCATCACTACCCGCTGGCGGATGCGCTGGCCGAGCGAAACAACCGTGTGATCTTGATCGACCTTTTGGGGCACGGTGAATCCGACAAGGCCGATCACTCGCGCTTCTATTCGATGGAGCTCTTCGCCCAACAGGTCGTCGGTCTCATGGATCATCTCGATCTCCCCGAGGCCGTCGTTGCGGGGACCTCTCTGGGGGCGAACGTGGCCCTCGAGGTTGTGGCTCATTCCCCTCCACGAGTGCGTGGGCTCATCATCGAGATGCCGGTCTTGGAGCGGGCTGCGCCTGCGGCCGCTGCGATGTTCCTACCGCTCACGATCGCCTACGCGCAGATGCCCGTCGTGTTCAGGGCCCTACAACGGATCGGCGCCGTCGCACCGCGCGGCGTGTCCGTTTACGGAGATGTGCTCATCGACCTGCTGTCACGGGATCCGGAGCCCTCTGCCGCCGTACTGCACGGATTGCTCACTGGACGACTGGCCCCTCATCCAGCGGACCGCGAGAAGATGGAGCACCCCGCGCTGATCATCGGCCACGGTCGCGACCTGCTCCACCCGTTCTCCGACGCGGCCGCGCTGCATCGAGAGCTCCGCAACTCGGAGCTCGTTCAGGCCAGGTCGTTCTTCGAACTGCGTTTCCCGCCGAACGGATTGTCCGAGCGGATCGCTGTGTGGCTGGACGAGGTGTGGGCGTGACCTTCGGGATCGATGTCGTCCCCGCAGATCGGCATCCGGGCCACGCGGCGAGCGTCATCGCGGAGGCGATCCCCCAGCAGGGCTCTCTGGTTCTAACCGGGGGCACCACCGCCCAGAGGATCTACCCGCGGCTGGCCGAGAAGAAGGCCGCTTGGGACCCTCTCATCGTGCTCTTCTCCGACGAACGCTGCGTGCCGCCCGACCACGAGGCGAGCAACTTCCGGATGGCGCGGACCCTTCTTCTGGACAGAGTCGGTGCTCCCAAGGTCCGCCGGATGCCTGGCGAAGATGACCCGGACGCCGCCGCAACCCGGTACCACGCGGACATCGGTCCGGACGTGGACCAGGGCCTCGACCTGCTCCTGCTCGGGATGGGCAAGGACTGCCACATCGGAGCGATGTTCCCCGGTTCTCCCGCTCTCGACGAATGGCATCAGCTCTGCCGCGCCGTGGACCGGCCGGACGGGATGAAGGGTTTGACGCTCACGCCCCCCGCGATGCTCTCGGCGAAGAAGATCTTGCTCCTGGTAACCGGCTCGGGCAAGGCGGATGCCGTTCGACGGGCGATCCAGAGCGTTGAACCCGTCGCGGACTGCCCCGCCCGGCTTCTCGCGGATCATGCCGACGCCACCTTCCTCCTCGACGAGCAGGCGGCCTCCCGACTCGCCTGATCGCACCCCGGCCCCCTCGGCCCGCGGTGTTACGGATTGTTACGGGCGGGAAACGGCTGCGAAACACATCCGAAACAACCGCTCCATTCAATCCAGGTAACAACCGCGTATCTGGAAGGAGCACAGATGGACACGGGCGATACCG
>JALZOM010000022.1 GCA_030913945.1 Actinomycetota bacterium | reverse complement strand
ATCTGGTTGCTCGGACTCGGCCCATCTCTGGGCGGAAAACGCTAAGGAGATGGGTGGGGTGGCCGATGACATTGGCAGATGCCAAGCTGCATAGGAATGAGCCGCCGGATGACGCATCCGCCGGCAGTTCGGGGGAACGTTTTGAGGGACTCCAGCGTTCAAACAAGGTGTCGGGCAAAGAGGGAGTTGACATCCCTCCTCCGTATAATGGTTCTCGGAGCGCGAAATGGAGCTTTCGGGCTCTCCGTCTGTGGGGATCCACCCCCACACGGCGGTTCTAGCAAAGGAGGCGTGGCCCTTGTTTGAGAGATTCACCGACCGGGCCCGCAGGGTGGTGGTTCTCGCCCAAGAAGAGGCGAGGCTGCTTAATCACAATTACATCGGAACCGAGCACATCCTGCTCGGATTGATCCACGAGGGAGAGGGCGTCGCCGCAAAGGCCCTCGAGTCGCTGGGGATCTCGCTTGACAAGGTTCGCCAGCAGGTCGAGGAGATCATCGGCGCAGGCCAGTCCCCGCCGTCGGGTCACATTCCGTTCACCCCCCGGGCGAAGAAGGTTCTCGAGCTGTCCCTGCGCGAGGCGCTGCAGCTCGGACACAACTACATCGGAACCGAGCACATCCTCCTCGGCCTCATCCGCGAGGGCGAGGGCGTTGCAGCTCAGGTACTGGTCAAGCTGGGCGCCGACCTCGGGCGCGTTCGTCAGCAGGTCATCCAGCTCCTGTCTGGTTACTCGGGAGCCAAAGAGAGCGCCGGAGCACCGGGCGGCGAGACCCCACAGGGTTCGCTCGTCCTGGACCAGTTCGGTCGCAACCTCACCCAGCTCGCGCGCGAGAACCAACTCGACCCGGTGATCGGGCGCGAGAACGAGATCGAGCGCGTGATGCAGGTGCTGTCGCGGCGAACGAAGAACAACCCCGTCTTGATCGGCGAGCCGGGGGTCGGTAAGACGGCCATCGTCGAAGGGCTGGCGCAGCGGATCGTGAAGGGCGAAGTGCCCGAGACGATCACCGGTCGCCAGCTGTACACCCTCGACCTCGGAGCGCTCGTTGCGGGTTCCCGCTACCGGGGTGACTTCGAGGAGCGTCTCAAGAAGGTACTGAAAGAGATCAAGACCCGCGGTGACATCATCCTGTTCATCGACGAGCTGCACACGCTCGTGGGGGCGGGTGCCGCCGAGGGCGCTATCGACGCTGCAAGCATCCTCAAGCCGATGCTGGCGCGTGGCGAGTTGCAGACGATCGGTGCAACGACGCTGGACGAATACCGCAAGCACCTCGAGAAGGATGCGGCTCTCGAGCGCCGGTTCCAGCCGATCAAGGTTCCCGAGCCGTCCGTTGCGCACACGATCGACATCCTCAAGGGTCTACGCGACCGCTACGAAGCTCACCACCGCGTGCACATCACCGATCGCGGTCTGGTGGCAGCGGCCAATCTCGCGGATCGCTACATCTCCGACCGATTCCTGCCCGATAAGGCGATCGACTTGATCGACGAAGCAGGATCGCGACTGCGGATCAGGCGCATGAGCGCTCCCCCCGACTACCGGGAGCTCGAGGAGAAGATCGCCGAGGTCAGATCCCAGAAGGAGAAGACGATCGAGGCGCAGGACTTCGAACGCGCCGCAGCTTTCCGCGATGAAGAGAAGCGACTGATGGAAGAGCGAGCCCTCAAAGAGACTGAATGGCGCATGGAAGAGGGCCAGGCGCTCGCCGAGGTCGACGAAGAGGAGATCGCCGAGGTCCTGTCGTCGTGGACCGGCATCCCCGTGACTTCGCTGACCGAGGAAGAGACGGCGAAGCTCCTGCGCATGGAAGACGAGCTTCACCGACGAATCGTGGGTCAACACGACGCCATCGGCGCGGTGTCTCGCTCGATCCGCCGCACGCGCGCCGGGTTGAAGGATCCGAAGCGCCCGGCCGGTTCGTTCATCTTCCTCGGGCCATCAGGTGTTGGGAAGACCGAGAGCGCCAAGGCTCTGGCCGAGTTCATGTTCGGCGACGAGAGCGCTCTGATCCAACTCGACATGAGTGAGTACATGGAGAAGCACACCGTCAGTCGTTTGGTCGGTTCGCCTCCGGGCTACGTCGGCTACGAGGAGGGTGGTCAGCTGACGGAAGCCGTTCGGCGCCGCCCCTATTCGGTGGTGCTGCTCGACGAGATCGAGAAAGCCCACCCAGACGTCTTCAACACGCTGTTGCAGATCCTCGAGGATGGACGTCTGACGGATGCACAGGGCAAGACGGTGGACTTCAAGAACACGGTCATCATCATGACGTCGAACCTGGGTACGCAGAACCTTCGCAAGCCGGCGATGGGCTTCGGCCAGGCAGGCGAACAGCTCACTTACGACAAGATGAAGGAGCGCGTGGAGGAAGAGCTCAAGAAGAACTTCCGACCCGAGTTCCTGAACCGCATCGACGAGGTCATCGTCTTCCACGAGCTGTCGAGAGACGAGGTGAAGTCGATCGTGGACCTCATGATCACTCGCATCGAGAACCAGCTGGGTAGCCAGGACGTTGACATCCAGCTAACGGAGCCCGCCAAGGACTTCCTCGCTCGGACGGGGTACGACCCCTCGCTGGGGGCCAGGCCTTTGCGCCGCGCCATCCAGCGGCACGTCGAGGACCCCGTGTCCGAGAAGATCCTCTGGAAGGAATACGAGGCGGGCGACGTGATCATCGTTGATACCGGAAAGAACGAGGCCGGCGAGGACGAGATCGTTTTCCGCAAGGCGGAGCGTTCGCCCGACCACCCGCCGGTCGAGCTCGCAGGCGCCGGGGTCGCGGAAGGCGAACCCGAGGTGCTCCCCGACAACTAACGGGAGACAAACGAAAGGCTTGGGGCCCGGCTTCGGCCGGGCCCTTGCGCGTGCGACCGAAAATCGTCGCAGGCGTCACCTACGCTCGACCCATGGATCACTACGCGTGTTCGGAATGTGGCCACTCGGCTCCTCGCTGGTTCGGGCGATGTCCTCAATGTTCGACGTGGAGCAGCGCGTTCGAGCCGGGAGCGACGGCCGACGGTGAAACGGTGGACACCATCGTCAGTCTGGACACAGGAGAGACCGGCGTCGAGCGCATCGCGACGGGCATCGGCGAGGTCGACCGTGTGCTCGGTGGGGGCCTCGTAGGCGGCAGCGTCGTACTTCTGGCCGGTGAGCCCGGGATCGGCAAGTCAACCCTCGTTCTGCAGCTGCTCCAAGGCCTGGTGGCGAAGGGGTCGGCCTGTCTGCTCGTAACGGGCGAGGAATCCGTGGCGCAGGTCGCGCTTCGGGCGCGCCGGCTGGGCGTGGATTCGAAGAGCGTCCAGGCCCTTCCGACGACTTCGTTGACCTCGGTCCTCGGCGCATGCAGCAGCGAAGGACCCGATGCGATCGTCGTCGATTCGATCCAGACCCTCGAGGATCCGGCTCTCGAACAGACCGCCGGGTCCACCCTCCAGGTTCGCAACTGCGCCACGCACCTCGCCCGGATGGCCAAACGATTGGGAACGATCGTGATCCTGGTCGGCCACGTGACCAAGGAAGGCGCCGTGGCCGGACCGAAGACACTCGAGCACGTGGTCGACGTGGTTGTATCGCTCGAGGGTGAACGCTCAGGATCTCTTCGACTCCTGCGCGCAACGAAGAACAGATTCGGGTCATGTGAGGAAACCGGCGTCTTCGTGATGGAAGGAGGGGGACTCGAACCGGTTCCAGATCCCTCTGCGCTGTTTCTCGCGGATCGTCGGACAGGCGTCCCGGGGTCGGCGATCTTCCCCAGCCTCGAGGGGTCCCGACCTCTACTGGTCGAGCTCCAGGCGTTGGTGGCTAAGACGAACCAGGTCCAGCCGAGGCGCGTTGCGCTTAGTATCGAATCGCGCCGGTTGTCCATGCTCCTCGGCGTTCTCGACAAACGCGCCGAGCTGCCTCTGGGATCGCATGACGTCTTCGTGTCGGCCGCCGGGGGATACGCGGTGCGTGAAACGGCATCCGACCTCGCTTTGTGCCTTTCACTGTTCTCGGCTCATGCCGACCTCGCCCTTGATCCCTCGATGGTGGCGATAGGCGAAGTGGGTCTGGGGGGTGAGATCCGACGGGTGCCCGGGATCGAGCGCCGGCTGAATGAGGCACTCCGTCTTGGATTCCGGCGTGCGATCGTCCCGACCGGCGTCGATGTTCGCGTGTCTCAGCTCGAGCTCATCGAGGTGG
>JALZOM010000016.1 GCA_030913945.1 Actinomycetota bacterium | reverse complement strand
CCCACGAAGAGATCGCGCTCCCCCTGCCCCATGATCCAGTCTCGCCCGCCGCCACCATCGAGAGAATCCGCGCCGGAGCCGCCGCACATACGGTCGGCGCCGCCTTTGCCCTCGATCCGGTCACCGCCACCCCGACCGACGATCACGTCGGCACGGCTCGTACCAGAGATGTCATCGGAACCGTCGGTCCCGACGATCGTCGCGCGCCGTCCGAAGCATGAGGGCGGCGCGGCCGAAGCCGAGGTCATCATGGCGCCCAGCAGAGACAGGATGATCAATGAAGCCGTCCACCTACGTCTCACGAGTAGCTACAGACCCCCGAAGTCCTCGGGTGGCCAGATCACGACGAAGGCGCGGCCGACGATCTTGTCTTCGTCGACGGGTCCGATGTCGCGAGAGTCCGCCGAGTTGTTCCGATTGTCTCCCATCACGAACACGCGCCCGGCCGGAACGCGGCATCCCCCGTCGGCCACCTCCATTTTCAGGCGCTCGCAATCGTTCGCCGTGAGCGGGCCGCTGGTGCGGTCGATGCCGCTCTTGATGTACGGCTCCTCGACCTTCTCGCCGTTCACGAAGAGGGTGCGCGGCTTGCCCTCGTACCGGACGCTATCGCCGCCAACCGCAACTATGCGCTTGATGTAGTCCTCTTCGGTGCCGGTCGGCAAACCCAGCAGCTCTCGCATGTAGTTGCGAACGTCGTCGTACCAGGGAACGTCTGGCGGCGCCTGGCCAAACACGGACCGAGCGAACACCACCACGTCCTGTGGACTCGGGTCGTCCCACGTGTAGCTGAGCTTCTCGACCAGCACACGGTCACCGATGCGCAGGGTGGGAACCATGGAGCCGGACGGGATGAAGAACGCCTGCAGAAGGAAGGTCTTGATCAGTACGGCGATGATGAACGCGAACAGGATGAGGATCGGGAGCTCGATGAGCTGATGGACGAAGCCGTTCTTCTTAGTCTTCCTAGGCTTCTTCGGCTCAGTCGCCGTCCGGGTCGGTGACTCGTCTCCGGGGGGAGCGGCGCCGTCATCGCCGGCCGTCGGCAGAGAGTCCCTCGTGGTGAGACCTTCGGGCGTTGGTGGTGGCGGCATGTCCGAGCGGCGCTCGACCGTCGAAGTGGCGGCGGGCATCTGTGTTGTGGCGGGCGCGTCCGAACCCACCTCTCGTGGTTGCTCTGGTGGCTCTTCGCCGCGCGTCATGCCTGAACGTTAAGCCCAGTCACGGCCTTGTGGGGGCCACATGGGCAAAACCCATTCGGGCCTCGCAGGGATCCTTCCTGGATGGCCCTAGGCCTCGCGCTTCTCTCGTACCTTCGCCTTCTTACCGATGCGCGAGCGCAGATAGTAGAGCTTCGCCCGGCGAACGTCGCCCCTGGTAGCGACCTCGATCTGGGCGAGCATCGGCGAGTGGACCGGGAACGTCCTCTCGACCCCGACGCCGAAAGACACCTTCCGCACCGTGAAGGTCTCGGACAGCTGGCTTCCCCTCCGACGGATCACGATGCCTTCGAAGACCTGAACCCGCTCTCGCTCACCCTCGACGACGCGCACGTGGACCTTCACGGTGTCGCCTGGCCTGAAGTCGGGCAGGTCGTCCCGCCGGTACGGCCTTTCGACCAGATCCGTCGGGTTCATCGTCAGCTCCTTCTCTTCCTGATCGGTTACGTCACGACACCTCGAAGTGCCGCTGTGGTAGCCCGGACGGGATTCGAACCCGTGATCTCCGCCTTGAGAGGGCGGCGTCCTCGGCCAACTAGACTACCGGGCCATGCTTGTGGCGATCTGAAGCCGATCCAGCTGGGGCGCCTGGATTCGAACCAGGACTAACGGAACCAGAATCCGCCGGGCTGCCAGGTTACCCCACGCCCCAAAAGTCGGGCACACGCCCACAACGGGCTACGCGCCTGGCGACCAACCGAGGATAACAGTCGTCCCCTGCGCTACGCGGCCGCGCTTCGAAGGCGCTTCACGGTTTCCTGTTGCCCGAGGATCTCGAGCGATTCGAACAACGGGGGCGATATCAGGGTCCCCGTCACCGCGGCCCGGATCGGCTGGAACGCTTGCTTCGGCTTGAGCTCACGCTCCGCGGCGAGCGTCCTCAACGTGTCCTCGATCGCAGCGGTCGCCCACTTCTCGAGACCCTCCAACCGGGCCGCAGCCTCGACCAGGTAATCGCCTCGACCGTCGATGGCTGTGGCCGCCTTTGCGTCCGGAGACACGTCCTCGAACAAGAAACGCACCATCGGCGGCGCCTCGTCGAGCCTCTTCAAGCGCTCGACGAGGAGCGGAGATACGTCCCTGAGGACCGCTCGGCCCCGATCGTCGCCGGCCTCGAAGCCGGCCGCCGCGCAGAACGGTACGAGCGCCTCGGCGAGGGCCTCCGCCGCCATCTGCCGGATGTAGTGCCCGTTCAACCACTCGAGCTTGTTCACGTCGAACGCAGCGGGATTGCGCGCGACCCGCTCGAGACCGAAATGCTCCACGAGTTCGTCGAGCGAGAAGATGTTTGTTTTGTCGTCGTAGGACCATCCGAGAAGAGCCAGGTAGTTCACCATGGCCTCCGGCAGATACCCCTGATCGCGGTACGCACCTACCGCCACGTCACCCCACCTCTTCGACAGCGGCTTGCCCCGATCGTCGACCAGCAACGGGAGGTGAGCGAACACCGGGACGCCCGCGACCGCCATCGCCTCGCGCAACAGAAGCTGCCTCGGCGTGGCAGAGATGAGGTCCTCGCCGCGGATGATGTGTGTGATGTTCATGAGGGCGTCGTCAACGGTCGTCGCGAGCATGTACATGGGTGATCCGTCCGAGCGCATCAAGACGAAATCCTGGATCTGCGAGGTCTGCGTCGAGATCTCTCCGCGCACGACGTCGGCGAAGGCGACCGTTCGCCCATCTGGGACCTTGAACCGCACGACGTGGGCGCGCCCTTCGGCCTCGTAGGCCGCTCTTTGTTCCGCCGACAGCTCGCGGCACTGACGGTCGTATCCCTGGGGCCGGCCTGCCGCCTGTGCCAGCTTGCGGCGCTCGTCCAATTGTTCGGGCGTGCAGTAGCACGGATATGCGGCGCCGCGTTCGACCAGGTCCGATGCCGCGCTGCGATATCGCTCGAGCCTCTCACTTTGGCGGTAGGGGCCCAGATCGCCTCCCACCTCGGGGCCCTCGTCCCAGTCCAGGCCTAGCCAGCGGAGGTCTTCGAGCACGGCAGCGTAGGCCTCGTCGGTGGCGCGCTTGCGATCCGTGTCCTCGACGCGCAGCACGAAAGTCCCTCCGTGGTGGCGTGCGAACAACCAGTTGTAGAGCGCGGTGCGCGCGTTCCCGACATGGATCGAACCACTCGGTGCCGGAGCGATCCGGGTGCGGATGCCTTCTGTCACGCTCAGCCGACTACGTCGAGCCAGTCGGCGTACTTCTCGTCTTGTCCCTTGACGATCTCGAAGTACTTGTGCTGGATCGCCATCGTCGTCGGGCCCGGATCGCCGATGACGCGTCCGTCGATCTCGCGGATCGGGGTGACCTCGGCCGCGGTCCCGGTACAGAACATCTCATCGGCCGTATAGAGATCCGCGCGCGACAGAACCCTCTCCCTCACCTGGATACCGAGATCCGCCGCTATACGCATGGCCGTGTTGCGAGTGATGCCCGGCAGGGGGCCAGAAGAGATGGGGGGCGTGAAGATCTCGCCGCCGTTGACGACGAAGAGGTTCTCGCCGGTGGCCTCCGAGACGAAGCCGTCCGGGTTGAGCATGATGGCTTCATCGAAACCGCCCCGCACGGCCTCCAGCTTCGCCATCGACGAGTTGATGTATCCGCCGGTCACCTTGGCCTGTGGCGGAATGACGTTCGGGTCGTGACGTCGCCATGACGAAACGGTCATGCGAACGCCTTTCGTCAAAGCATCCTCGCCGAGATAGGTCCCCCACGGCCACACCGCGATCGTCACATCGATCGGGTTGTTATCGGGATTGACTCCCATGTCGCCGAAGCCTCTGAACGCGATCGGGCGCACGTAGCAGGTCTGAAGACGATTGCGAAGGATCAGCTGGTGCGTGGCTTCGACGAGCTCGTCGACCGAGTACGGGATCTCCATCATGAAGATCTTTGCCGAACGTTCCATGCGCATCAGGTGATCCCGCAACCGGAATACCGCCGGCCCCTTCTCGGTCTCGTAACAGCGGATGCCCTCGAAGACCCCGGTGCCGTAGTGCAGCGCATGAGTCAGCACGTGAACCGTGGCGTTAGCCCACTCGACCAGCTTGCCGTTCATCCACACCAGGTCGACCGGCTGCACGGGCATTACGCCTCCCTAGCCTCGGGGTCCAGGACGATCAAACGCGCGTCACGCATGGCGGCCTGGCTCACGATCTCGTCCAGTACATCTTGAGGTATCGGCGAGTCGACCGCCATAGCCATCAGCGCCTCGCCCCCCTCCGTATGCCGGGCCACCTGCATATTCGCGATGTTGACCCCGGCGGCGCCGAGGAGGCTACCGACGGCGCCGACGATGCCGGGCCGGTCCTCGTACCGGAACAACGCGATGATCGGCGAGAACGCCATGTCCACCTCGTAGCCGTAGATCCTGACGAGCTTCTCGTTGTCTCTCTTGCCGACGAGCACGCCGGCCACCGAAACGGTTTCTCCTTCGCATTCAGCTCGCACCTCGATCAGGTTCACGTAGTCGAGCGACTGAGATGACTTCGTCTCCTCCACCGAGATGCCGCGCTCTCTAGCGAGATGCGGCGCGTTCACGAACGTCACCGGCTCGTGCATCACCGATGAGAACGCACCCTTCAACCCCGTCAAGGTGAGGGCGCGCGTATCGTGCTCCGCGATCCCTCCGTAGTACTCGAATCGAAGCCCCTCGATGCCGGTTCCGGCTAACGCCACGGCGACGCGCCCCAGCCGCTCGGCCAGCCCGAGGTATGGGCGCACGGGCTCGGGGATGTCCGCTCCAACCTCGAGGTTGACCGCGTATGGCACGAACTCGCCGCGCAAGGCGAGCCCGACCTGTTCGGCGATCGCCATCCCAGCCTTGTCCTGAGCCTCTGCCGTCGACGCGCCCAGGTGTGGGGTCACGACCACGTGCTCGAGGGCGAACAACGGATGCTCGGTGACGGGCTCCGAGACGAAGACGTCGATCGCCGCTCCCGCGACGCGACCGTCCTTAAGGGCGCGAAGCAGCGCGTCTTCGTCGACGAGCCCGCCCCGGGCCGTATTGACGATGCGCAAGCCCGGCTTCGCCGCGGCCAGCTCCCGCTCGCCGATGATCCCGACCGTCTCGGGGGTCTTGGGGAGGTGGATCGTCAGGAAATCGGCGGCCGCACAAACCTCGGCGACCGAGGGCATCAGCCGAACGCCCATCTGGGCGGCGCGGCTGGCGGAGACGTAAGGGTCGTAGGCCACGACGTTCATGCCGAAGGCGCTCGCGCGCTGGGCGACCAGCGTGCCGACCCGACCGAGACCGACTATCCCGAGCGTCTTCGAGTGCAGCTCGACTCCCTGCCACTTCTCCCTCTCCCATGAGCCCGAGGTGAGGGCGGTATGAGCCTGTGGGATGTTCCGAGCCTGAGCGAGCAACAACGCCATCGTGTGCTCGGCCGCCGACAACACATTCGACTGGGGTGCATTCACCACGAGGACCCCGTGGCGCGTCGCCGCGTCGACATCGACGTTGTCCACTCCGATGCCCGCCCGACCAACGACCTTGAGGTTCTCCGCGCGATCCAGGAGGGCCGCGTCCACCTTGGTCGCCGAGCGGATGATGAGCGCGTCGTACCCGGCGATGATCGAGGACAGATCACCGGGCGAGAGCCCGGAACGAACATCGACGTCGAGATCCCGCCGAAGCAGATCGAGGCCGGCCTCCGACAGTTGCTCTGTTACCAGCACCTTCATCACGCCATCGTAAGTCAGGGGGCGCGCCGGTAGCGGAGCGCCGGAGCGGCGAAGACTCGATAGCAGGGAGCCCGCGTCCCGTCCCATTTCCAACCGGTGCGATCGTAGAAGCGTCTCGCGCCAACGTTCTCCTCGAGCACCCACAAGATGACTTCGTTGAATCCGGCCTCCCGTAAGTCCCGCAATGCCGCATCGGCCAGAGCCGTGCCCGCGCCGCGACCGACGTAGGCAGGCCGCAGGTACAGGGCCGTCAGCTCGGCTACCTGCTCGGCCGCGAGGTCCTCGTCGCTACAGGGTTGGGAGAATGCGAACCCACCCACTTCGCCGTCGAAGTCGACGACGTAGACCCGTGCGTTTGGTTCGTCCCGTTCGAGTTGAGCGCTCCACGTCGCAAGCCGATCATCCAAATCCCGCGCCGCGATGAGCTCGTCCGACACGATCCCCTTGTAGGCCGTGCCCCACGATTCGACGTGCGCTCGCGCGATCTCGAATGCGTCTTCGGCGGTCGCTCTACGAATCTCCACGAAGGGCATCCACTACGAAGTCCACGCTGTGCGTGAGGGACTCAACATCGTCGGGTTCGATCGCCGGATACAACGCCACGCGCAGTTGATTGCGCCCGAGCTTGCGGTACGGCTCGACGTCGACGACGCCGTTGCTTCGCAGGACGCGTGCCACGGCGCCGGCGTCGACCTCATCCTCGAAGTCGACAGTCCCGACGACGCGACTGCGCTGGTCCGGGTCCACGACGAAAGGTCGCGCGTAGTCCGCCTTGTCGGCCCACGTGTAGAGACGGTGGGCCGAATCGTCGCACCGAGCCGCGGCCCACTCGAGTCCCCCTTGCTCCAGCATCCATTCGATCTGATGTGCCAAAAGGAACAACGTCGCGAGCGCGGGCGTGTTGTATGTCTGGTCGAGCCGAGAGTTGGTCAGCGCCACGAGAAGGTCGAGGGACAATGGGATGTAACGGTCCGACTCCCCCAGGGTCTCGATGCGCTCGATCGCGGCCGGCGAGCACAGCGCGAGCCAGAGCCCGCCGTCGGACGCGAAGCACTTCTGGGGCGCGAAGTAGTAGATGTCGAAATCCCTCGGGTCCACCCTCAACCCGCCGGCCGCAGAGGTCGCGTCCACCGCCACCAACCCCCCGGTTCCGGGCCGCTTCACCGGCATGGACACGCCGGTGGAGGTTTCGTTGTGCGTCAGGGCGAAGACGTCGATCCGTTCGGCCACCTCGAAAGACGGGTGCGTTCCGGGCTCCGCCTCGATCACGACAGGCGGTCGAAGGTGCAACGACAGAGCGGCTGCCTCGGCGAACTTGGCCGAGAACTCGCCGAAGACGTAATGCAAGCTGGCCTGGTCGATGAACCCGAAGACGAGCCCGTCCCACAACATGGTCGTGCCGCCGTTGCCCACAACGACCTCGTAGCCGTCCGGCAGCGAGAAGAGCTGGCCGAGCCCCTCTCTGATCCGCCCGATGACTTGCTTGACGCCATCCCGGCGATGGCTGGTCCCGAGATAGGTCGGGGCTGCGGCGGTGAGGGCCTCGACCGCCTCCTGCCGCACCTTCGAAGGGCCGGATCCGAAGCGTCCATCGGCCGGCAGCAACTCGCTGGGTATGGCGATGTCGTCGGCGGTCACTCTGTCCTCATCTCCCGTGTGGGGATCGACGTCCGGGCGGGGCTGCGAACCCTGAATATCATGCGTAGATGCCCGACCCTCGCTTATCGAAGCGCGTAGCCAGCATCACCGAGTCATCGACCCTCGCGATCGATGCAAAGGCGAAAGCCCTCAAGGCTGCAGGTGAGAACGTCATCGGCTTCGGCGCCGGGGAGCCCGATTTTCCCACCCCCGCCCACATCGTCGAAGCGGCTGCGGCCGCGTGCGCCGACCCCGTCTACCACCACTACACCCCCGCCGGAGGGTTGCCTCTGTTGCGCGAAGCCATCGCTGCGAAAACGGCGCGCGACTCCAGCCTCGAGGTGGCCGCGAACCAGGTCCTCGTCACCAACGGCGGCAAACACGCC
Organism: Actinomycetota bacterium; assembly: GCA_030913945.1. Taxonomy (GTDB): domain Bacteria; phylum Actinomycetota; class CADDZG01; order CADDZG01; family WHSQ01; genus JACCXF01. The sequence continues at coordinate 8,769 of JALZOM010000016.1, read as the reverse complement.
CTGTACAACGCGTTCCTGTCGATCCTGGATCCAGGAGACGAGGTCATCGTGCCGGCCCCCTACTGGGTCAGCTACCCCGAGATGATCCACCTCGCCGACGGCGTCACCGTCGAGCTGCCCACGACCGAGGCCACGGGCTTCCGCGTCACGATCGATCAACTCGAACGCGCCGTTACCCCCAAGACCAAGGCGTTGCTGTTCGTATCGCCTTCGAACCCGACCGGAGCCGTCTATCCGCGCGCAGAGATCGAAGCGATAGGCAGATGGGCAGCGGAACGTGGCCTCTGGGTGGTTACGGACGAGATCTACGAGCACCTCGTTTACGGCGATAGTCGCTTTCATTCCATGCCGGTGCTGGTGCCCGAGCTGGCGGATCACTGCCTCGTCATCAACGGCGTTGCGAAGACCTATGCCATGACCGGATGGCGAGTGGGGTGGGTTATCGGGCCCCCCGCCCTCATCAAGGGAGCCGCTTCGCTCCAGTCCCATACGACCTCGAACGTCTCGAATGTCGCCCAGGCGGCCGCGCTCGCCGCCGTGACCGGGGACCTGTCGGCTGCCGGCGAGATGCGTGCCGCGTTCGATCGCCGCCGCATCACGATGCACAAGATGCTGAACGAGATCGATGGTGTGTCGTGCTACGAGCCCGAGGGAGCCTTCTACTGCTTCCCATCCTTCGCCGGGGTGATCGGGCGGGAGGTCGCAGGAACCTCCATCACGGACACCTTGACACTGACCGACGTCGTTCTCACACACGCGCGAGTCGCGATGGTTCCCGGGGATGGTTTCGGCGCTCCGGGTTACATGCGTCTCAGCTACGCCCTCGGTGACGACGACATCATCGAGGGCATCACCCGCGTGGCCGAGCTCCTCTCCTGAGTTCCTCGCGCACGATCGGATCCCCGCGCTCCGTAGCGATCCCGATCGGCATCGGCGTGGTGGCTGGGCTTGCGAGCGGCCTGCTGGGGGTCGGCGGAGGCATCCTGATCGTTCCCCTGCTGACCGCCTTCGCGGGCTTGAGCGAGCACGAGGCTCACGCCACCTCGCTGGCCGCCATCGTCCCTATCGCCATCGTGGGGGCCGGACGGTTCGCCGTCGACGGGAGCGTCGATCTCGGCCTTGCGGGACTGCTGGCCGCGGGGGCCCTCGTGGGAGCGCCGCTCGGGGCGCGGCTGATGGCCGGCGCGAGCGAGGGCCTGCTGAAGGTGATGTTCGGGATCCTCGTGGTCGCGGTGGGGTTGCAGATGGTGCTGACATGAGCGGCGGAACGATCGCGCTGGTGGTCGTGGCGGGACTGGTGGTCGGCATCCTGTCGGCCCTGTTCGGGGTGGGCGGCGGCTTGTTGATGGTGCCGTTCATGGTCGTGGTACTCGACGAGAGTCAGCACGTCGCAGAGGGCACATCGCTGCTCGTGATCGTTCCGACCGCCGTGGTGGGCGCCCTCGCCCATCTCCAGCGCGGCTACGTTTCGTTCAAGCACGCCGCGCTCGTCGGGCTCGGAGGAACGGCCGGCGCGCTACTTGGTTCATCGCTTGCCCTCGCCATGGACGCCGAGGCGCTGCAGAACATCTTCGCGGTGTTCCTGATCCTCATGGGCGCTCGCACGATCCACCAAGGCGCGCTCTCCCTACGCGCCGACCCCACCACCAAAGCAGAGAGGTAGTCCCCCCACCACCGCCCCCCGCTTAGGTTCGGGCTGTGGCTCGAGCTCGGGTGAGGCCGGCCAGGATCCTCAGGTCCCGGCGGAAGATCCGGCCCATCAGCGGCTTGAAGAGGGTCAAGCCGATCGAACCGAGCACGCCCAGCGGGGGTTCGAGCTCCTCGCGCCAGAACATGTGGGTTCGGTCCTTACCGATCGGGGTGAGGGACAACTCTCCTCGACCGGCCACCCAGCCCTCGTGGGCGATCGAGAGGAGGCGAAGCGGTTCCCATGCGACCACCCGTATGCGGTCACGCGTCTTCACGCCGCCGATCTTGATCGTCGCTTCGGCCTCGACGCCGACCCCCTCTCGCTGCGAACCCAGGACCACGAAGTCGCTCGCCTCCAACATCCAGTCATCCTGATGCTCCCAATCGGTGATCAAGTCCCACACGACTTCGGGAGGTCCGGGCAAGGTCGCGGCCATCTCGAGCACGACGTTCCAACCACCGAGGGCGCGGCCTAGCGTGGCCACCTCATCCCTCCAGCTTCGAGCGCATCAGTTCGTTCACGAGCTTGGGATTGGCTTGTCCGTGAGACTTCTTCATGACCTGGCCGACGAGGAACCCGATCGTTCCAAGGTTGCCGGCGCGCACCTTGTCGGCGGCCTCCTGATTCTCGCCGATGACTTCATCGACGACGCTCTCGATGGCCGATGAATCGGTGATCTGTTCGAGTCCCTTCTCGCGAGCGACCGCGTCCGCATCCTTGCCCGAGGCGAACATCTCCACGAGGACGGACTTTGCCTGCTTGCCCGAGATCGTGGCGCCGTCGACGAGCTTCACGAGGCCGGCCAATTGCTCGGGGGCGATCTTCGACTGCGGTAGCTCGATGCCGGCTTCGTTCAGGAGACCGAACAGGTCGGCGATGATCCAGTTCACCACCTTCTTCGCGTCGCCTCCGTAGGCTCGGGCTGCGGCCTCGAACCAGTCCGCAGTCGCTCGCGACGTGGTGAGCAATGCAACGTCCGCCTCACCGAGGCCGTAGTCGCGCACGAATCGTTCCCGTCGCGCGACGGGCAACTCCGGCAATGACGATCGGACCGCCTCAACCCACTCCGGCGACGGCTCGAAGGGGACGAGATCCGGCTCGGGGAAGTACCGGTAGTCGAACGCGAACTCCTTGGTCCTCAAGGACGACGTCGTGCCGGTCTTCTCGTCGAAGTGCCGGGTTTCCTGGATGAGCTCGTCGCCCGCCATCAAGGCCTCGCGCTGCCGCTTCTCCTCGAACTCGAGCGCACGGCCCACCGATCTGATCGAGTTCATGTTCTTGACCTCGACCTTGGTCCCGTAGCCCGCGTCTCCCTTGGGGCGCACGGATACGTTCGCGTCGACGCGCATGGACCCCTCTTCCATGCGCACGTCCGAGACCCCCACGGTCTCGATCAGTGCACGAAGGTCGGTGACGAAGACACGCGCCTCTTCGGCGGAATGGATATCGGGCTCGCTAACGATCTCGACCAGCGGCGTCCCGGCTCGATTGAAGTCCTCGAGCGAATAGTCCGAGTCTGCGATCCGGCCGCTTCCGCCTATGTGCTGGGACTTGCCGGTGTCTTCCTCGAGGTGCACCCGAGTGATGCCCACCCGCGTCGTGCCGAAGCCACCCGCTATCTCGAGGACACCACTCGACCCTAGGGGGTAGTCGTATTGCGAGATCTGATAGTTCTTCGGCATGTCGGGATAGAAGTAATTCTTGCGGTGGAACAGGGAGTGCTCGACGATCTGACAGTTCAGGGCGAGAGCGATCTTCATCGTGTACTCGACCGCGCGCTCGTTGACCACGGGCAGGGAGCCCGGCATCCCAAGGCAGACCGGGCAGGTGCGCGTGTTCGGTTCGCCCGCGAACGCGACCCCGCACCCGCAGAACATCTTGGACGCGGTGGATAGCTCGACGTGGATCTCGAGCCCGACGGTCGTCTCGTACAGATCGGTGGTCGTCGTGCTCATAGCCGGCCCCCCATCCGAGGATCGCTCATAGAGGTGGCCTGCCCTCCGCGGAAGAGATCCAACCGAAGTCACGTTCGAAGGCGTGAGCGGCTCGGAACATGGTGCGCTCGTCCAGCGCTTTCGCGATCAGTTGAAGACCAACGGGGAGACCGTCGTCGGGCGACAGGCCGCACGGGACACTGATACCTGCATTGCCCGCGAGATTCACCGGCACCGTGTAGATGTCGGACAGGTACATGGCGAGTGGGTCCGCGGTCCTCTCCCCCACCTTGAACGCTGTCGTGGGCGAGGTCGGGCACGCGATCAGGTCCACCTTCTCGTACGCCTTCTCGAGATCGCGGATGATCAGCGACCTAACGCGCAGCGCCTTGCCGTAGTAGGCGTCGTAGTACCCGGCCGATAACGCGTAGGTGCCGAGCATGATGCGGCGCTTCACCTCGTCGCCGAAGCCGTCCTCGCGAGTGTGTGACGTCATCGTGACGATGTCATCGGCGGGCGCCCGGTAGCCATAGCGAACCCCGTCGTATCGAGCCAGGTTGGCGGAAGCCTCCGCCGGCGCGATCAGGTAATACGCCGAGATCCCGTACTCGAAAGAGGGAAGTGAGATCTCCTCGAGCTTGGCCCCCAGCTTCTCGAGACGCGCGTAGGCCTCGTCGACGCGCGTCTCCACGCCCGGCTGTGCTCCCTCGCCCTGGAACTCCTTGACCACACCGATGCGCATGCCGTCGATCCCGGCGTCGATGCCATCGAGGAAGTTGGGGACGTCGTCGGGGATCGAGGTCGAGTCCATCGGGTCGTGGCCGCAGGCCAGTTGCAGCAGCATGGCCGCGTCTTCGACGGTGCGAGCGAACGGCGAAGCCTGATCGAGGCTCGAGGCGAAAGCGATCATCCCGTAGCGGGACACGAGCCCGTAGGTCGGCTTCACGCCCACGATGCCGCATAACGCCGCGGGCTGGCGGACCGACCCCCCGGTGTCGGTCCCCCATGCCCACGGCGCGCCGCCGGCCGCAACCAGCGCCGCCGGACCCGAGCTGGACCCACCCGGAACCCGCTCGGCGTCCCACGGATTGCGTGCCCCCCCGAACCCCGAGTTCTCTCCCGAGGACCCCATCGCGAACTCATCCATATCGAGTTTTCCGAGCATCGGGAGGCCGGCCTCCGAACATCGGGCGACCACGGTCGCGTCGTACGGGGGCACCCAACCGTCGAGGATCCTCGAACCGGACGTGCTCGGCACGCCCTTCGTGACGAACACGTCTTTGTAGGCGAGAGGGATCCCATCGACCGCGCTGAGGGCTTCGCCGCGGGTTCGCCTCTCGTCGGCGGCGCGCGCCTCGACGAGAGCGCGCTCGAAAGTCGGCGCAAGGTACGCATGGATCCCCTCCTCCACGGCTTCACCGCGCTCGATGAACGCGCTGGTGATCTCCTCCGCCGACGCATCGCCGGATGCCAACGCGCGACCGATCTCGGCGGCAGGCGTCCACGTGTCGACCACTTACGCGTCCTCGATGATCCTGGGGACGCGGAAACGTCCGCCCTCGGCCTCCGGCGCGTTCGCCAGAGCCTCGTCCTGAGTCAGCGATGGTCGCACCTCGTCCGCGCGCATCACGTTTCGCAAGGGGAGGGCGTGCGATGTCGGCTCGATATCGTCGAGCTCGAGCTCCTGGATCGCCTCCGCGTGTCCCAGGATCTGTGCGAGCTCGACGCTCATGCGCTCGCGCTCCTCCTCGGAGAGGTCGAGGCGCGCGAGGCGCGCGACGTGATCGACGGCTTTCCTATCGATGGGCATAGACGCCGTGCATCCTAAGAGGTGGGACGAGCCCGGGCCCACGACTGCGCGAGGCCGGTGCACGGGGGGGGACTTCCCGGGGGGCCCGGCCATCCGAGGAACCGCTTAATCTTGGCCGGTGAACTTCGAGATCCCCGCCGAGTACGCCGAGCTCCAGCGCGGCGTCACGGACTTCATCGATCGTGAGCTGCGCCCCCTCGAGGAACGGGAGCTCGACCGTGACAAGGACGAGGTTCCCATCCACCTTCGGGACCGCGTGCGCCGGCGCTCCGCCGAACTCGGCTTCTACGCCGCCGATTTCCCGCAGGATCTGGGTGGGAGCGATCTGCCGCAGTTGGGGATGGTCCTGTTGCGGGAGGCCGCAGCGCGGAGCGGGTGCAGGCTCGCGGCGTTCGCCACCTACGGTCCGGAGGGGCCCACCGGCGTCTTGCTGTCCGCAACCGACGAGCAGAAGAAGAAGTACCTCGTGCCGCTGGTGTCGGCGGAGAAGTCGATGTGCTTCGCGCTGACCGAACCGGACGCGGGCTCGGACGCGCAGAACATCAAGACGACCGCCACGAAAGACGGCGGCGACTGGATCCTCAACGGAACGAAGCATTTCATCACGAACGGGAAACACGCGGACTTCGCGCTGGTGTTCGCGGCGAACGACCGCGAGAAGAAAGCCCAGGGCGGCATCACGGCGTTCATCGTCGAGCGCGGAACCCCCGGGTTCAACGTAGGCCGCGGCCAGGTCGGGATGCTCGAGGGAGAGGGCCAGTTCGAGCTCGTGTTCGAGGATTGCAGGGTGTCCGAAGAGCAGGTGCTGGGCGGCCCGGAAGCGGTCGGGATGGGCTTCTACGCGGCTATGCAGTTCCTTGCGATGGGTCGTCTCTCCATCGGAGCGATGTGCAACGGCATCGCCGACTACTGCCTGTCTCTCGGGCTGCAATACGCCAAGGATCGGGAGGCCTTCGGCCGGCCGATCGGGAAGAACCAGTACATCCAGGGGCACCTGGTCGATTCCTTGATCGAGATCAAGGCTTCGAAGCTCATGACGTACGAGTGCGCCGCCAAGTACGACGGAGGCGACTCGGTCATACAGGAATCCTCCATCGTGAAGGTCTACGCCACCGAGATGGTCAACCGGGTCGTCGACCGGATGATCCAGGTCCACGGCGGCGTGGGATGGATGCGCGAGCTCCCGCTAGAGCGGATCTACCGGCTGGTTCGCATCCTCACTCTGGTCGAGGGGACCTCCGAGATACAGCGGTACATCATCGCCAAGACCATGGGCCTCTAGCTCGGACCAACACGCACGGAGATGCTAGAGAGTGGTCGGTCGGAACCGATTTGTCCCTAGAAGAATCCCAAGGAGGGATCACATGGCACAACTTCCCGATGGCGTGAAGCTGACCTGGCTCGGTCACGCTACGTTCCTGCTGGAGACCGGCGACGCCCGCATCCTCATCGACCCATGGGTGCAGAATAATCCCGCGTGTCCCGACGACCTGAAGGACCTTGGATCGTTGGACGCGATGCTCATCACTCACGCTCACTTCGACCACATCGGCGACGCGGTCGAGATCGCTAGGGCGACCTCCCCCGAGGTCGTTGCGATCGTCGAGACCGCGACGTGGCTCGGATCGAAGGGGGTCGAGAACACGATCGACATGAACAAGGGAGGGACGGTCGAGGTCGCCGGTGTAAAGGCCCACATGGTGCACGCCGTTCATTCGTGCGGGATCACCGATGGAGATCAGATCCTGTACGGGGGCGAAGCGGCGGGTTTCGTGGTCGAGCTCGCCGACGGCTTCAAGCTCTATCACTCCGGGGACACGGCGGTCTTCAGCGACATGGAGCTCATCGGCCGCTTGCTCGAACCCGACATCGCCCTGTTGCCGATCGGCGACCACTACACGATGGGCCCGCGCTCCGCGGCGGAGGCCGTCAGGTTGCTCGACGTCAAGACCGTGATCCCCATGCACTTCGGGACCTTTCCGGTGCTGGTGGGGACCCCCGAGGACCTTCGCCGGGAGGCCGCCGATGTCGACGGGCTCGAGGTCGTGGACCTGGACCCGGGAGGGACCCTGGGCGGGTAGCCCCTAAGCCTCCTCGTCCTCCTCCTCCAGGAGGTCCGTCGCCGCGATCGCCGCGGCCCAGCCATCCTCCGGGTGCTCGACCGCGATACGCAGGACCCATCCCTTCTCGGCTTGGCCCTCGTCCCATCTGAACCAGCGCAGGGCACCCAGGGCGTCCCCGAGAACATCGGGCTCGACGGGCCACGCGAGACCGTTCATCAGCGCGGCTCCGTACCACGACATGAAGCGCCCCAGAGCGGCTCCGCGCCGCCGCCCGTGCGCGCCTCCGCTGGCAGCGGCCCAGGCAATCCGCTGGATCGCCTCGGCGGTCTCGAGTGGACCGATGCGGATCGAGTCGAACGCGAGATGAGCCATCGCACCGGGGGCCTGTCCCTCGGTGATCGCGACGCGCGCAGCCCCGTTCGACTCCGCCGTCCAGGGGGTGACCAGATCGAGCAGGGTGCTTTCGAGCTCCTGATCGTCGAGGAGCTGCCCCTGTTGTGGAGCCTCCTCTTCCATAGGAGCGCGCGGATCCCAAGGCTCAGCCACGTCGACATGGTCGGTGCGAAAGGTCGCCAGCGCGTAGGTGGGCTCCCAGGGCTCGAGGTGCAGCGGAAGGTCCAGTACCTCGGGGTGAGCGCGGTTGTCACTGTCGAGCCGTTCACCGCGCAGGACCCGCTCTTGAGCCACGTAGGCCGCGGCCTGGGGAGTCTCGAGGTGAGGAGCGAGTTCGGCCCATGTATGCGTCGACGCGGCCACTTCCGTGAGAGGGCCGAGCGAGAACCGGCTCAACTCGGGATGGACGACGCCCGCCGCGTAATCCCCGGGCGCTTCCAGGGCGAGCCTGTAGTCGATGTGCATGGCGATCGGCCACAGCTGCTTCCCGCGCTCGAGCGCTTCTTCGCAGCGATCCGCCAGCTCAACGAGGTCTTCCCAGGCGTGGCGCTCGCAGAGCCCATCGACCGCGCGCAGCAAACCGTTAAGGTCCGCTGCCTCGATGAGATCGTCCAGGCTCATTGACATCGCACGAGCGTACCCATGTCGGCCCCCGCGCCGGACCTGGTTCCGTATGGCGACGTCATCGCGCCAGTGCTTTCACCAGCTCGGGATAGATGGCATCGGCCCACGCTTGGTACCCACCCACGCCCGGATGGAAGTCGTCGCCTCCGTATGCCTCCTCTGGATCCCGGGCGAAGAAGGGCCCGGTCCTCTCGGCGAGGGGCACGGTCGTCGCTCCCGCCGCTCGAGCGCCGGCCTCCACCGCCGCCGCAACGG
>JALZOM010000003.1 GCA_030913945.1 Actinomycetota bacterium | reverse complement strand
AACTTCCTGCAGTTCCTCGGCCCCGTGTTCGAGTTCTGGACCAGTGAGATCCTGTGGGTGCTCGCTCTTCTGATCCTCGTGGGGGCCGGGATCGGCATCGTTGGCTCGATGATGGCGCTCCGGCGCTTCCTCGAGGTCTAAAGGGGCCCCCATGAGGGGCCGACGACCACAAGGGGGCCGCAGTGCTCCTTCCGTTACCTCTGTGACTGGTGTTGAATATGTTGCTAATGAATAGTCCCCGCCCGGGCTCGAGAGTGCGCCGGGGCCTCATCGCTCTGCTCCCGCTGGCATCGCTGGCGCTGCTTGCGATACCCGCTGCGGCGGGCCCCCAGGATCGCCTCGACTCGATCCAGGAGCGGCAGGACAAGGTCGAGAACAGGATCGAGAAGACGGACCAGCAGGGAGATTCGCTGGACCAACGCATCCAAGCCCTCGACCAGAAGCGTGCTGCGGCCGAGCGCGAAGTGGAAACGCTCAGTGGCAAGGTCGCCCGTCTCGACTCCGAGATCGCAGACGTGCGTGCCGAGCTCACCGCCGCGCAGAAACGGCTCACCCTCCTCTCGGAACAGCTCGACGAATACCGGGCTCAACTCGAAGCGCGGATTAAGACGTTCCAGGATCGGGCTGTGGCGGCGTACGTCGCCGGACCTTCGGCCCCGATGGACGGCCTCCTTTCCGCGGAGGACTTCAGCGACCTCGTCGAGAGGTTCACCTACTACGAATCCGCCATGAACACGGACTCGGAGCTGATCGTCGAGATCCAACGGCTCGAGGAGATCACCGATGAGCGCCGGGCGGAGGTCGAGGCCAACAAGAATCAGATCGCGTCGCAGAAGCTACGGCTCGAGCAGGATCGCGCCAAGGTCTACACGCTGCGCGAGCAGCGCGCGAACGTGCTGGCGGCTCGCGAGGAAGCCATCAGCCAGAAACGGGGCATCCTGTCGGGGATCCGTTCACGTCAGGCTCGTCTCGAGCGCATCGATGCGCAGCTCGAGGCCGACTCGAGCGAGATCCAGGCGATCCTGTCGGCGCCCACAGGCGGCGGTCCCGCGCCTTCGGTCGGTTCCCCTCAGGGCGGAGGGCAGCTGCTGTGGCCGGCGAACGGGTCCATCACATCAGGGTACGGCTACCGGATCCACCCCATCTTCGGCACCAGAACGTTGCATGCCGGCATCGACATCGGTGCGGCGTACGGCTCGTCGGTGTGGGCTGGGGACGCGGGCACGGTGACCTACGTCGGCGTCATGAGCGGTTACGGCAACGTCGTTATCGTGGACCACGGCGGCGGCCTCGCAACTACTTACAACCATCTCTCGGCTTTCTCGGTTTCGAGCGGAGAGAGCGTCGGGCGCGGCCAGCAAGTCGGGGCCGTGGGCTGCACCGGCTATTGCACCGGGCCTCACCTGCACTTCGAGGTACGGGTGAATGGGTCCCCCGTGGATCCGATGCCTTATCTCCAGTAGGGCTCCCGGAGCATCTACCCTTTAGCCATGGAACGGTGGCAGAAGCTCTCCCTCGTTGTGCTCAGTGCTCTTCTGCTACTCATGGCCGCGTTCGGGACCGGCTACTCCCTAGGCGACGGCTCCTCTGATTTCCCCCTCTTCGGGGGTGGCGGTTCGTCGTCGGGCTCGGACGTCGTGGACGATGCCTTCAACAGGATCCGCACTACTGCCGTCGACCCGCCGTCCGAAGAGGAACTAACACGCGGCGCCATCAAGGGCATGGTCGAGGCGCTGAAGAAGTCCGAGGACCCTTACGCTCTGTTCTACACACCCCAGAGTTATGCGGAGTTTCAGAACTACACGTCGGGCCAGTTCTCGGGCATCGGCGTGTGGCTCAAGAACAAGGCGGGGACGCTAGAGATCGTCTCCGTGCTCCCCTCGACCCCCGCGCTGGAGGCGGGGCTGAAGCGTGGAGATCGCATCACTGCGATCGACGGTCGCGAGGCCTCGAACCAGAACGTTGACGAGGCGGTGACGCGCATCAAGGGCCCGGAAGGGACCGACGTCCGCTTGACGGTGGAGCGCGAAGGCTCGTCCCTGGACTTCACGATCACCCGCGAGGCGATCGACCTACCCAACCTCGTGGCTCGGATGCAGGACTCGGATCTCGGCTACGTCCGCCTCTTCGGCTTCGCGCGCGGGGCCGGGAAGGAGCTAAGGACCCGCGTCAAAGAGATGGTGGACAAGGGGGTCGATGGGGTGGTGCTCGACCTTCGAGACAACGGCGGTGGCTTGTTCTCGGAGTCGATCGAGGTGGCGAGCGTCTTTCTCGGGAGTGGCGAGGTCGTGACATACAAAGAGCGTTCCGAGCCTGAGATCGTCTACGAAGCCGAGGGGGGCGCGTTCGAGGACCTGCCGCTGGTCGTGCTCGTGAACGAGGGGACCGCAAGCGCGTCAGAGATCGTCGCCGGCGCACTGCAAGACCGGGATCGAGCGATCCTCGTTGGCTCCACGACCTTCGGGAAGGGGTCGGTCCAGGAGGTATTTCCCTTGGGTGATGCATCGGCATTGAAGTTCACCACCGGTGCGTACGAGACTCCCGCGGGTCGCGATATCAACGGCAAGGGCATCGAGCCGGATGTCGAGGTGGCTGCCGAGCCGATCGTTCAGAAATCGAGGGCGATCGAGATCCTCAAGGGCATCGTGATCTCGACGACCGGCGCTCAGGGTTAGTGCCGGCCGCGAAGGACCCTTCCGCCACCAAGCTCATCACCGACAATCGCAAGGCGCGACACGATTACTCGATCGAGGAGACCTTCGAGGCCGGGATCATGCTCAGGGGCACCGAGGTCAAGTCATGTCGCAACGGCAAGGCAAACCTCAACGAGGCCTACGCGACCGTTAGCGGTGGTGAAGCCTGGCTCCTGCAATGCCACATCAATCCCTATTCGCACGGGAACCGAGAGAACCACGATCCCGTGCGACCGCGCAAGCTCCTTCTGCATCGCTCGGAGATAGAGAAGCTCGAGGCTAAGGTGGCGCGTGAGGGCCGGACGCTGGTGCCTCTCCGGATGTATTTCAAGCACGGGCTGGCGAAGGTCGAGCTGGCGGTGGCGCGCGGCAGGAAGTCGTACGACAAACGTCATGCCATCGCGGAGCGGGATGCGGACCGCCGGATGCGTCAGGAGCTGGGTCGACGCCGCTAGGGGTTGCCTTGCTAGCCATCGCGGCCTAGGGTCGAGATACCGACGACTATGGGAGGCGGCCATGCGGGCTCTGGACTGCGACTGCGGGCAGCACCTGGAGGCGAACGATGACGCGGGCCTCTTCGAGAAGACCCGGGCCCACGTGGATCAGGTGCATCCGGACATGGATCTCGATGACGATCAGGTCAAGGCTCTGATCGCAGAGCGGGGCTACGACAAGTAGCCACCTTCGTCGTTACCGGTAGCCCGTCCGACCTGGGACGATGGGAACCTACGAAGAGCTAGGTCAATGGAGGTTCCGATGGACGAGAAGGTCATGAAGACGGAGGAGGAGTGGAAGGAGTCGCTTCCACCCGAGCGCTACCACGTGCTGCGCGAAGCGGGGACCGAGCCTCCCTTCACCGGTAAGTACGTCCATTCGAAAGAGGACGGGATGTACCACTGCGGCGCGTGCGGGGCCGAGCTCTTCAGCTCCGACACGAAGTTCGACTCCGGGAGTGGGTGGCCCAGCTTTACGGAGCCGGCCGTCGCCGAGAACATCGAGCTGCGCTCCGACAAGAGCCTGTTCATGCGCCGGACCGAGGTCCTGTGCCGTCGCTGCGGTTCGCACCTCGGCCACGTTTTCGACGATGGCCCCGGACCCACCGGTCAGCGATTCTGCATCAACTCCTGCTCACTGGACCTCGAACCCGCCGAGAAGTAGCCGCGGGGTAATCCACCGAGGGCGGGCGTCGTTAGACTGGGTGTGGACCTTGAAAAGGGTGTCCGACAAGGGGCTGAACTGGTATCGACTCTGATCGGACCGGGATAGGAGAAGCGAGCCGAGGACTCCGAGTTTGCCTCGTAAAACACCTCGGAAACTTATAACTGCCGCTGCGTAAAGCACGGTTGCCATCCCTTAAATGATGGCCGTCGGCCCCAAGCTCGCCTGTGGTTTGGGGATCCGGCGTCGCTTAGCAGGCTTGCCGTCCGTAGCACGCTCGAGGCGAAGGACGGGACTCTTAACTTGAGCTAGATTCCGGCCGTTGCCGTCTGCGGGCCGGCCGGCGTCGAAACCTAACCGCGGACTACGCTCGTAGAAGACCTATCGCGGGGTCGGAGGACCCGGGTTCGATTCCCGGCAGCTCCACTTAGCTTGACATCGCGCGAACCTGGGGCGGCACACGGGTCCGCATTACGACGACCGCGGTGTCGATCACGACGACCGCGGTGTCGATCGTGTCGACGGTCGGGCTACTCCATCTGGCCCTCGTTTTTGTCGCCACCTCCTGATAACTTCAACCTCATGGAAGCTCAGGCATGGACCGCGATCGGTCTGCTGGCTGCGACCCTCGTGGGATCGCTTTTCTACCTCGGTAGCCGGATCGATTCGATGGGGACGAGGCTCGACTCGCGGATCGATTCGATAGGAACGAGGATCGACTCGATGGGAACGAGGCTGGACTCGCGCATAGACGGTCTCGACTCCCGGATCGACGGTCTCGACTCCCGGCTGGACGGCCTCTCCGGTCGCATCGACGGTCTTTCGGGTCGCATCGACGGTCTTTCGGGTCGCATCGAGAGTCTCACATCTCGAGTGGAGGACCAGGGGAGACAGCTTGCTTCCCAGATCTACGACCTGGGCGCGAAGCTCGACGAGCACCTCAGGTGGCACGCCAGCTAGCGCGCCGGGCTGTGTAGCGCCGCATCTTCTCGTGTGTACCGCCTGCTTACCGTCTGGCGTTCCATGCGGGAGCCGCCATCGCCGTTGCCGGCGTGCGAGCCGTGCTCCTCATGTTTGAAAAGAGATCGCTTGATGCGTCGGGATCCGCACCCATCTGACGAGGATTCCTTCCGGTATTTGCCTCAGCCTTTGGCGAGCTCGCGATCTAGCTGCGCGACCAGGTTGCGCACCTTCATCTCGATCGTGTTGTAGATGTCCTCGACCTCTTCGGGACTACGGCTCTTCGGGTCGGGGAGGTCCCAGTCCTCGAGGGGAACCCGTAGGGCCGGGCAGGCGTCTTCGACCGCGCAGCCCATCCCGATGACCTTGATCGCCTCGTCGGTGAGCTCCTGAGTCAGCATGCGACCGGGTCGGTCCTCGAGGGTTAGCCCGTTGGCTCGCACGGCCTCCACCACCTCTGGGTGGGGGCGGGGGGCTGGCTCGGTGCCGGCGGATATGCCTCGGTAGCGGTCCCCGGCCAGCGAATTGAAGATGGCTTCGGCCATACGGGAACGGCCGGCATTGTGCACGCATGCGAAAAGAACGGCTGGCCTATCGGGGTCCTCGGCCGTACGCCGTTGCAGATGAACCTGGTTCTGACCCATGTTCGCGCGCCGGTACATGAACACTGCCTACCAGATTCGCGTGAACCGGTAGTGAAATGGGCGACGACTTCGTAGGATGGAGGCGTGGCCACTCGGAGACTGACCCGCTCGACCGCTGATCGCAAGATCGCGGGTGTTTGCGGAGGGATAGCCGAATACATCGGCGCCGACCCGACCCTCATCCGCATTTTGTGGGTGCTGGCCGTCGTTGCCGGCGGCTTCGGGGTGCTCGCCTACGTCATCATGTGGATCGCCCTGCCGGAAGGTACGGCGGGGGCGTTACCGCGCGCTACGCCGGCCGTGCAGATCGCAGAAGAGCGCTACGCCCGCGGCGAGATCACCGCCGACGAGCTGGCCAAGATCCGGAGCGACCTACAACCCTCATGAACAGGCGAAACCGCCGGGGCCCGGACGGTGCCTGACATCGGCTTCATGGAAGCGCCGTTCGTCGGCTTGATCGCGCTCGGGCAGATCGTGTTCTGGGCCCTGGTGGTGATCGTCGTGGTCCGTCTGATCCAGGATCGAAACGAGGGCCCGCGCTCGCCCTCGGCGCTCAGCCTGCTCGAGGCGCGCTACGCGCGCGGCGAGATCCCTCGTGAGGAGTTCATCGAACGCAGGGCCGTGTTGCGGGGCGACACCCACCCACCCAGCGCCAGCTGACTAGCCGAGCCACGCCAGTGCTTGCGTCGCTTTCCATCGCGGCGTATATCGTCGCGAGCCACATAACGCAACGCGCGAAAGGACTTCGATAGATGCCTCATGACGTTCAGGGAGTGGTCGCCCGCTCTAAAGGCCAACAGGTGTCCGTGGAATCCATCCGGGTGCC
>JALZOM010000091.1 GCA_030913945.1 Actinomycetota bacterium | reverse complement strand
ACGATGTAGCCGTTTCCTTCGTGGACGACCCTTTCGACCTCGGGGATATCGTGGCCAGGTAGCAGGATGAAGCGCGCCGCATGGTGACGCACCGCCTCGTATTCCTCGATGCTCAACCGGACAAGTGCGGAGCAGGTCGCGGCTCCACACTCACACACGTAATCGATCTTCTCGTCTGGCCGCGTTTCGGCCTGGGCGGCTCGTTCGATGGCCTCGTTCGACTCGCGGAAGCGGGCTTCGTTCTTGCCGAGGCGCTCGATGCGTTGCGCATCCAGCTCGGTCACCATCAGAGGGGTGGAGCAAACAGGGCACACGCGCTCGTCCTGCTCACCCATGTGAACCGTCCTCTGACACACCGCGCAGAAGCCCATGACGCTGGCCAACGTTTCTCCCTCGCTTCTATCGGAGACCGAACCATACGCCGCTCGAGATGCCTTCGGGGATGAGATCCGTATAGGCGCCTCGACTCCCTCCACCTGCCCTAAGCTCGTCCCGTGGGTGAAGACAGGCTGCGCCGGTACAGGGACAAGCGCGATTTCGCACGGACAGCTGAGCCGTCGGGAGCATCGCGGCAGCGGCCGGGCCGTCGCTTCGTGATCCAGAAGCATGATGCCTCCTCGCTGCACTACGACTTCCGGTTGGAGGTCGGCGGGGTCCTGCGCTCCTGGGCGGTGCCCAAAGGCCTGTCCACCGATCCGAGGGACAAGCGTCTGGCGATGCCGACGGAGGATCACCCCATGGATTACATCGATTTCGAGGGCGTGATTCCGAAGGGACAGTACGGCGGCGGCCCGGTGATCGTGTGGGACAACGGGACCTTCGAGAACACGACCACTCGTAAGGGCACGGCGATCGATCTCGCTCAAGCACTCGATGCCGGGCATGCCACTGTGCGGCTCGAGGGACAGAAGCTCACGGGTGGCTACGCGATCACGCGCGTTGCGACCGGTAAGGACGAGCGATGGCTCGTGGTCAAGATGAAGGACGAGGCAGCCGACGCGCGGCGTAACCCCGTGAGCACCCAGCCGGAGTCGGTCTTGAGCGGGAGAACCGTCGAGGACCTGATCGAGGCGGACGGGTGACGAGAGCCATCTCCGGGATCGTTTTCCTCGCCGCTAGCATCCTCAGGATGAAGAGGGATGTCAGGTGCATCCTGGCCGCAACGACGGTCCTTGCCCTCGTGCTCGCGGGTTCCCCTCGGGTGCCCGCCTCCCAGACTTCAAACGGCGGTTTGCAGTTCCATCCACTTACCTGGTTGGGATTCGGGGGCGCCGAGTTCGGTCGTTACGCACATCAGGCGTCGAAGATCGAGCAGATCGCCATAGCGGAGCGGGTGCTTGCGATCCAGGGCCCGGGCGCGTGGCCCAATTGCTTCGAACCCCTGCCCTTCCACTTCTGACCGGGACGCGCTTCTCGGGGCGGGAGGAGAGAGAGTGCAGTTCAGGACTACCGGGATGGCCCCCGACGGGGACGCAAGGTCTCACCCGCCGTAGCGAGGTGGGCGTCCTTCCATGAACGCAGAGATGGCTTCGGCGAAGTCGGGCGAGGCGAAGATCCGTTTTTGGGAGCGCGCTTCCTCGTCCATAGCGCCGTCGACATCGACCCGGTCGGCCAGGTTCACGAGACGCATCGCTTCGCGCACCGCAACGGGAGAGGCGGCCGCTAGGCGCGCGGCGAGGTCGTCGACCGTTTCTTCCAGTCGCTCGGGATCGACCGCCACCTCAGCGATGCCGAGCCGTTCCGCTTCGGCGCCGTCGACGCGCTCGGCGAGCCAGATCATCTTCTTGGCGCGGCCGGGGCCCACCAGGGAGGTGAGCCCCCGAGTCCCCCCGAGGTCCGGGATGAGCGCGAACTTCCCTTCGAGCAACCCCAGCTGAGCGTCGCGCGCAACCACGCGGAGATCGCAAGCCAGTGCGAGTTGCATCCCGGCTCCCAACGCGTGCCCTCGAACGGAGGCGATCGTGGGGACGACCAGATCCGCCAGGGCCCTGAAGGGGGCCTGAGCCCTACGGATCATCTCGGAGGGATTCTCTCGCACGTCGCCAAAGGTGGTCGTGTCGATGCCGCTCGAGAAAGACCTGCCCTCGCCGGTCACGACCACGACGCGGACATCCGGATCGTCTGCGATGGATCCGATCGCGCTCGTCAGACCGTCGAAGACGTCCCAGTTCATCGCGTTGAGAACGTCGGGACGTTGCAGCGTCAGGTCGGCACGGCCGTCGGCGATGCTGAGATCGACGCTCACGCAGCCAGGTGCCCGACTAGGGAAGCGCGTCGAACAAGAGGTTGAGGGCCGCAGCCACCGCGTCGCCGGAAGCTCTTTCGCTCATGCCGGCGAGCGAGTCCATCCATCTTTCCTTGCTTGCGTTGGCAGTGAGTTGCTCGCCGGATCGTCGCCCCTGCGGAGACCCGAGAACGCCGACTTACACTTCGCGGTGAGAAGTGAGAGTCTCGGGACACAGTCGATCGACGAGGAGGCCCATCATGCCCGACTCCGAAGGCAACTGGGATCAGGTGAGCGAGCAGTTCAGAGCGCTGGGGGAGAACCTCAAGAAGCATTTCAAGGACGTCAGCTCCGGAGCGGACCAGGCGACTAAGAAGGAGGTCAAGGAGGCCGTCGACGAGTTGACCGCAGCGGCGAATCGCGTGGCCACCGCAACGGGCAATGCCCTGAGGGACCCCGACGTACGGGCCGACGCACGAACGGCGGCGGAGGCGCTGATCAAGGCCACCGGCGAGGCGTTCACCGACCTCGGCAACGACCTCCGGAAAAGGGCGGGGCGAAGAGGCGATCCCTGAGGCGTTCAGCAGCGCGGATCTCATTCGGGTGTGACGTAGGCCGCGGTCAGCCCTCCGTCGACGAGGAAGGTGGAGCCGTTGACGTACGAGGATTCGTCGCTTGCGAGGAACAGCGCCCCGTACGCGATCTCTTTCGCTTGTGCGAAGCGCCCCATAGGAAGATGCACCGTCCTCCGTTCCAGGGCTCCCGGGGAATCGTCGAACAGGCGCATGAGGAGGGGAGTCTCGACCGGGCCGGGACAGAGAGCGTTCACGCGGACCCCGCGACGTGCAAACTCGACCGCCAGCTCGCGCGTCATCGACAGAACCGCGCCCTTCGATGCCGTGTAGGAGACCTGCGACGTTGCGGCTCCCATCAAGGCGACGAACGAAGCGACGTTGATGACTGATCCTCCGCCTCGATCGAGCAGATGCGGGATCCCGTACTTGCAAGACAAGAAGACTCCGGTGGTATTCACGTCCTGGACCCGCTGCCACGCCTCTACCTCGGTGTCCAGGATCGACGCATCGTCGGCGGGCATGATCCCGGCGTTGTTGTAGAGGACGTCGACGCCGCCGAATCGTTCCGTCGCCGCCCGATACATGCCCTCGACGCTGTTCGCATCCGATACGTCGACTTCGACGAACATCCCGTCCGTGCAGTCCGAAGCCGTCTTCTCGCCGGCTTCAGCGTCCACATCACCGATGCAGATCTTGGCGCCCTCGCTCGAGAACAACAGTGCTGCTTCGCGACCCATGCCCCCTGCGGCACCGGTGATGACGCACACCTTTCCATCGAGTCGTCCCATGGCGCTTACTCCTCCGTCGAGATGAATACGTTCTTGACGTCCGAATATCCGGCTAACGCGTGCATCCCAAGTTCGCGGCCGAAGCCGGACTGCTTCATGCCTCCGAACGGCGTCGAGGGCCGGACCGATGTGTTCGAGTTGATCGAAAGAACCCCCGAGTTCACGCCTCGAGCGACCCGGAGTGCTCGTCCCACATCGCGTGTCCAGATCGAGCCCGACAACCCGTAAGGAGTGTCGTTCGCGATGCGTATCGCTTCGTCTTCGTCATCGAACGGGATCAGACACGCAACCGGACCAAAGATCTCCTCGCGCGCCTGCTTGGATCCGTTGCTTACCGGACCAAGGATCGTGGGGGGATACCAATAGCCCGCTCCTCCCGGGACGTCGCCGGCGAACATGACGTCCCCATCAACGTAGGACGCAACATTGTCTCTCTGGGCGGCCGAAACCAGCGGGCCCATCTCAGTGGCGTTGTCCTCCGGATCACCTACCTTCATCTTGGCTGTGGCCTCGACGAATAAGGAGGCGAAGCGATCGAAAGCCTTTCGTTGAACGAGGATGCGGCTCCGTGCACAGCAATCCTGCCCCGCGTTCCCGAACACGGCGGGACCGGCGGAGGTCGCGGCGGAGTCGAGATCCGCGTCCGCGAAGACGATGTTGGCCGACTTGCCACCCAGCTCGAGGGTCACCCTCTTGATGGTGTCGGCGGCGCCCTTCATGATTCCGGCCCCGACCTCCGTCGAGCCGGTGAACGCCACCTTGGCAACATCCGGATGTTCCACCAGCCGTTGACCCACCACGCTGCCGGATCCGGTCACCACGTTGACCACACCTTCGGGCAAGCCGGCCTCGAGGACGAGTTCGCCCAGCCGCAGGGAAGTGAGAGGAGTGATCTCGGCAGGCTTGAGAACGCAGGTGTTTCCGCAAGCGAGCGCCGGCGCCAGCTTCCACGAGGCGATATTCAGCGGGAAGTTCCATGGGGTGATCGATCCGACCACGCCGAGGGGTTCGTGGAACGTGATGTCTACGCCACCTGCCACCGGGATGTTTTCTCCCAGGTGCTTGTCGATCGCCCCGGCGTAGTAGTAGAAGACCTCGGCCACCATGCCGACCTCGCCGCGTGAATCGGAGATCGGTTTGCCGACGTTCTGCGTCTCGAGCCGCGCCAGCTCCTCGCCGTGATCCTCCACGAGGCCGGCAACTCGTCGCAGTAGTCGAGCACGATCGGCGGGAGTGACCTTCCTCCACGAGTCGAATGCCTTGGAGGCCCGGTCAACCGCTGCATCCAGATCCTCGACGCTCGCTTCGTGGACTTGCGTCAGTTCCACTTCCGTCGCCGGATTGATGATTCCTTTCATCAGCTCTCCCCATCCCGAGCGGCGACGACGAGCGCCTCGAACAGAGCTCTATCTTCTCCCTCCTCGGGATGCCCCAGCACTCCGATCGTGAAGGGGCCGGAGGGGTCCTCGATGCCCTCGACGATGCCGTCCGGGGCCCACGCAACGGGCTCCAGTCCCGTTCCCAGACGACCGGGGGCCTGATGATGATGAGAGGCGATCGTCGCGTTGGTTCCGACGATGCTCGCGAGCCTGCTCTTGGGTGAGACTGCAACCTCGTGGGTGGCGAACCGCCCCGGCGCGGCCTTGTGTTCGGCACCGTCGGTGACATCATCGAGGTGCGGGATCAGGTCACCCCCCCGCACGACGTTGAGGAGCTGCATGCCGCGGCAAACCGCCAGCACCGGCAGCTGGCGAGTCATGGCACCTTCCAGCAGCAGGGATTCCCCGGCATCCCGATCGGGTCGGAACTGCGTCATGTTTTCGTCTGCTTCTGCGCCGTAGAGCGAGGGCTGGAGGTCGGCGCCTCCGCCGAAAACGATCGCATCGAGAGCATCGACGGTCTCATCGACCCCTTCGACGCTTGGGGGAACGAGCAGAGGTCTGCCTCCGGCCGCCTCGACCGCGCGTATGTAGGTCAGTGGAGCCAGAGCGGCGGGGATGTCCCACACGCCGAAACGAGCCTGCTCGACATAGCAGGTGATCCCGACGACCGGCCGTTTCACCCCAGCGTCAGATCCGCTCGAAGTTCCGCTGCAGTTCCCAGTCGGTGATCGTCTGATTGGACCGAGCCCACTCTTGCTTCGCGGTGTTCACGAGATGGTAGTGAACGTCCTCGCCGAACGCTTCCGGCGCTACTTTCGAGTTCTCGAGCTCGGTCATTGCTTCGACGATGTTCCAAGGCACCCGTGCGACATCCTCCGCCTCGTACGCGTTGCCCTCGTAGGGGTCGGGTGGCTCGATCTCATTCTCGATCCCGTGTAGCCCCGCCGCGATCGTTGCAGCGAAGGCGAGGTATGGGTTCGCATCAGCCCCGGGGATGCGCGACTCGACGCGGAAGGACTTGCCGTGACCCACCAACCGGTAGCCACAGGTCCGGTTGTCGGTCCCCCATGCAAGCGCGGTTGGGGCCCAGGACTCCGGCTGATAGCGCTTGTATGAATTCACGTACGGCGCGTACATCCATGCCAGCTCTCTCCCGGTCGCGATCCATCCTCCGAGGAAATGCCGGAAGATCTTCGACATGTTGCCCGGCGCGTCTCCATCCCACATCAGCGTGTCCTTGCCCCCGCTATCCCAGATGCTCGCGTGTAGGTGGAAGGAGGAGCCGGCCTCCTCCATCGAGTGCTTGGCCATGAACGTGACCGCGCGCCCGTTCAGATCCGCGATCTCCTTGACGCCGTTCTTGTAGATCGTGTGTCTGTCGGCCATCTCCAGCACATCTGCGAAGCGAAGGTTGATCTCCTGCTGTCCGCGGCCGAATTCACCCTTCGAGAACTCGACGGGCACCGCTGCTCCATCCATGCCATTGCGGATCTGCCGGATCAGGTATTCATCGCGGGTCGTCTGAAGGATGTGGTAGTCCTCGATGTGGGCGCTATGCGGTACCAGGTTCTTGTATCCCTTGTTGCCGGCCTCCTCGAACGAATCCTTGAAGAGGAAAAACTCGAGCTCGGACCCGCACATGAAGGCATACCCGGCATCCTTAGCGAGTTCGATCTGGCGTTTGAGGATCTGCCGGGGGGACACATCGACGACATCTCCTTCCTCGGTGAAGACGTCGCAGATCACGAGCGCGGTCTTCTCGAGCCACGGGATCACCCGCAGAGTCGACATGTCCGGGAGGCAGTGAAAATCTCCGTAGCCCAGGTCCCAGTTGGCGTACCTGTATCCGGGCAAGGGCTCCATGTCGACATCGACCGTCAAGAGGTAGTTGCAGCCGTGCATGCCCTCGTCGCCGGTCATCTCCTCCATGAAGAAGTGACCGGTGACTCGCTTGCCCATGAAACGTCCCTGAAGATCGACGAAGACAACGAGGACCGTGTCGATCTCGTTCGCATCGATCATCGTTCCGAGCTGTTTAAGCTCGAGGTTTCCAGCCACCCGCTAATCCCCGCTCTCGTCCGTTCGCCTCACCCTAGCTAGAAGTCGGCGAGGTGGGGGCTTGAGTACCGGAACCCGAGGCGCTCCCGGCAGTGTGTGCGCCCTTGCCGTGCTGCTCGCGCATGTTGACCGCGAACTCTTCCTCGGGGGAGAAGACGAGTCGATTCCGACCCCCGAGTGCGAAGTAGAGCAAGCCTGCCGCGAACCACAGCAGGGCTCCTACGACACCGGGGCGGTAACCGTCGTCGAGGAACAGCGAAACGAGCGAGACAAGAGCGATGATCGCCGCAACGATCGCCCCGGCTACCCCCACGGGGCTCCGATACGGTCGCTCGATGTTGGGCAGATCCCTTCTCAGCAAGACGAAGGAGACCATCTGCATGAAGTAGGAGATGACCGCTCCAAAGACCGCCATCGTCAGTAGCGCGGCCCCAACGGGAGTCTGCTCACCGCTGGCATCAGTGCCGAACTCGTACAGGATCCAGGCGGCTGTGAAGCCGATCACCCCACCGACGATCAATGCGATGTGAGGCGTCTGACGCGTGCGGAGCGTCGGCGACAACCAGTGAGGGAAGTAGCCGGCACGTGACAGCGAGTAGATGTTGCGACCGTATGCGTAGATGATCGTGTGGAAGCTCGCCACCAGTCCTGCAACCGCGACGAGCGCGAGCAACGAGGCGCCGATCCCGTCCCCGAAGATCGTTTGGAAGCCCAGGAACAGGGGTTCGAGCGATTCTCCAACCTCGGCTGCGCCCGGCTCGATCCCGGAGTTCAGGAATAGCGTGAGGAACGCAGCGATCCCAAGCGTCAGCAAGCCCAGCATGATGCCCTTCGGCATATCCCGTTTGGGGTCGTGGGACTCCTCGGCCGCCAGCGGGAGCTCTTCGATCGCCAGGTAGAACCAGATCGCGAATGGAAGGGCCGCGAAGATCCCTCCGATCCCCTTCGGGAACCATTTCGAGTTGCCGCCTTCCGGCGCGATGTTCAGCGCCAGATCGAGGTTGAAATGGGGTATCGCGCCGATCCAGAAGACGAGAAGGATCGCGAGAGCGATGAAGGTGATGGCGACGGTGAAGCGAAAACTGGCCTCGGCCCCGATGATGTTCAGACCGATGAAGATCGCGTAGAAGATCAGCCACCACAACGGCTGAGGGATCGTCCAGCTGAAGAGATCGTTGAGGATCGATCCCATGTAGCCACCGATGCCAACGACGATCACCGCCGGCGTGAGGATGTACTCCATGTTCTCGCCGAGGCCGGTGATGAACCCGCCCCACGGTCCCATCGCGGAACGGCCGAACGAGTAGGCGCCCCCGGTATGGGGGAGAGCCGGAGACATCTCGGCTATCGAGTAGCAGAGACCGATGTACATGATCGTGATGACGATCGTCGCAACGAGGAGTCCGCCGAAGCCTCCGGAAGTGAGTCCGAAGTTCCATCCGAAGAAGTCCCCGGAGATCACGGCACCGACGCCCAGTGCCCACAGAGAGAGAACGCTGGCGACCCGCTTCAGTTGCCGTTTCTGGAAGTAGTCGTCGCCGGCCTTGCGATAGGTGACGCCGCTACTGTGTTCGAGAACCTCGAACTTCTCGTTGCGCTTGCTCACCCGAACCTCCCCCGTTGACCTGCGCTCGCCGGGTGCCCGACCGCGACGAGCCTTTCTGAACTCCACCGCATGCACCGATCTGACAGAAGGCTCTTCGTTCAGCCAGTTCCTGTCAAGCGGTGAACACGCCTCGATCCTTCGGCGAGCCGTATAGTCTGCGTCAATGGACGTTGATGAGGCTTACGCCCTTCTAGGCCGCGCAGAGTTCCTGGACGTGCGAAGGGACGAGGAGTACGCAGCGGGGCACGTTGCCGGGGCGGTTCACATCAGCCTTCAGCAGATTCCCCTCCGCTACGAAGAGCTACCCGGCAACCGGCCCGTGATCGTCACCTGCCAGGTCGGGCAGCGCAGCGGGCTGGCGACCGAGTTCCTCCGCGCGCGCGGCATCGATGCCCACAACCTCGAGGGAGGGCTCGAGCTGTGGCTGAGTCAGGGCTTACCACTCGTGACCGGCGACGAGGAGCCCGGCGTCGTCATCGACGGTCGGTTCGAAGATCTCGAACTGGGATCGGACCCGGAGGGTCGCCCAGCCTCAGGCTGAGCTCGGCGGCTGCTGTGAGCTCGGCGGCTGCTGGTGCTGCGTCGTGGGTGGCTCGTTCCCCGTCGCAAGCGGCGGCTGGCTCGTCTGTGGAGCGGCACCCTCGACGCCGACGAGACGGTAGTACAGGATCGTCCAGGCCAACGCGATGAACGGAGCCGTCAGGGTCCCGCTGATCAGGTTCGAGAAGAAGCCTGCTACGCCGCCGGGAAGGGGCACCAGGATCAAGCCCAGAACCAGGTTGAAGGCGAAAAGGATCAAGAATGTCAAGACGATTATCCCGAAGACCGGAAAGCCGTGTCCCCGCACGAGCTCCTGGCTGCGCCCGAACGAATCGAAGACGCCTTTGTTTTCGAGAACTATCACCGGGATGATGACCGCCCACAGAGTCAGAAGGATCAGGCCCGGCACGATGAGGAGCACCAGGCCGATCGCGATACCGAAACCGGCCAGGAGCCCCGCTCCGATGATCGGCCCCAGCTTTGGGCTCACTCGTCGAAAGGTGTCACCGATGGATAGGTCCGCGCGCCCGTCACGGATATCGGCTACGGCCTCGGTCAACGCACCCTGCATCAGGTAGAGGCCAACGATCGACACGGCGCTGGCCAGCAGTGCACCGATGATGCCCAGGGTCGAAGTGAAGAGGGCGGATGCGAGACCCACGATGGCATAGACGACTAGAGCGATGGGAAGCAGGTGCTTCCAGTGCTTTGTGTACGCGTCCCAGGCCTCGCTTAGAACTCCGGTGGTCGGGTTCATGATCGCCTCCGTTGTTGAATGGATGCATCTGGATGTGGGCCGAATCCTACAGAACGTCGGACCCCCAATCCGAATACGCCCGAAATGTCCCCCGACTCAGGAGTCTTCCTTGGTCGTGGGCGTGGGCACGCCCGCCCGAACCGCCTCGAGCTGTGCGGCGACCGCTATCCCGAACAGAAGCGACCAGGAAGACAACAATGACCACAGGAGCATGCCGATCATCCCCGCCAGGGGTCCGTATGTGGTACCGAACTCGCGACTCTCATCGAGGTAGAGCGCAAGCAGCGCAGTCAAGAGGACCCACAGCAGCACGGCGATGCTCGATCCAACCAGCAACCATGAGGCCTTCGGCTGGGGCCTGCGGGGCGCATACCGAAACAGCATCGCCATCGCCCCAACGATGAACGCCACGGCGAGTGGCCAGCGTGCCACCTCCCATAACGACAGGGCCGTGTCACTCCACTCCGAATTGTTTCTCGTTGTCTCGCGTATGGCGGAGCCCGCCAGGAAAGTCACGAATGAGAGTAAGAGAAGGATCCCGGCCGTGCAGGCAAGAAGTAGAGCGACGCCGTACTTGTGAAGAGGAGAGCGATCTGTCTGGGCCCCATAGATGCGATTGACGCCTCGTTCGAGTTGGCCCATCGCGACGGTGGCAGAGAACAGTGCGGCGATGATGCCGGTTGCCACCGCGGTGCCGGCGCCGGAGGCGGCTTCCGATCCTTGTTGGAACGCTTGGGTCAGCGTCTGACTCGCCGGTCCGGGAGCGAGCGAGAGAAGTGCTTCTTTGAGAACGGCCTGCAGATCATCTTGGTCCAACTCCGTCGTTATCCCAACAGCGGCTATCAGAGCGGGAAGAGCCGTGAGCGCGATCTGAAACGCCAGCGCGCGGGCGTGGCTGAAACCATCGGCTGCACGCAACCGAGCGAATGCATCACGGAGAAGGGTTCCCCATCCCGTCGAGCGCAGCGTCTGAAGCGCGTCATCTCCTTCGAGATCCCTCGTTGAAGGGATGTGAGTGGCCGTGCTCATGCAGATACCCTACGCATCCGGTTCCCGCTTTACCGAGTAAAGAAGGTGGTGATAGTTCTTGTACCGGACCTCGCGTTCGATCGACATCCCTATCTTGCTCGCGACTCCCCTGGAGGGGATGTTAACCGGCCGGATCATGGAGACCAGCTTGGGCACTCCAAGGGTATTGAAAGCGTGGCCCTTGCAGGCGAGGGCTGCTTCACTTGCGACCCCCTGGCGCCAGCGAGAACGCTTGACGTGCCACCCCAACTCAACCATCCAGACCCCTTCTATGAAGCGCCTGGCCGGCCCGCAGTCGCCCAAGAACTCCCCGGTGATCAGCTCTTCGATGGCCCAGAGGCCGAAGCCATCCTCTTCGTAGCGCCGACGATTGTCCTCGATCCAACTAGAGCACATCGCGCGAGTGAACGGGTTCGGGTAGTACTTCATCGTCTCGGCGTCACCCAGCATCGATTCGAGGTCGTCAAGATCGTCAACCCTGAAAGGGCGGAGACCAAGCCGTTCGGTCTGAAGAACGCAATCCTGTCCGCTCATGGCGAAGAAGCGTAGTCGGCGACGGAACGTGCAGAAGGTGCCGCGTGAGCGACACCTTCTGGTTTGACATTGCGATTACCTTGCGACGATTACCGGCTGATCTCGCCCTCCGGCTCGATCTGCTCCCTGCGGATCTCTTCCGACACCTGAGCGTCCTCAGTAACGGTGTCCTTACTGAGCTTCACTCGCTCCTTGGGGACAACCTGCTTCTCTACGACCGGCTGCTCCTCGCGGAGGACAACCTCGTGCTCCTCGTCGGAGATGGCCGGCCCGTCCGTCGCCTCGTCCACGTTCGCTTCGGTGATGGGCTCGCGCTCGACGCGTACCTCCTCTTTCTGAACCGGGACGGTCTGCTGCACGTTCTCCGTCACCACGTACTTCTTGAGTCGGGCGCGCCCGCGCTCCTGTTGGGTGGTCCCCACCCGCAGCTCTTCTTCAGAGCGTGTCATCGCATCGTCCGAGTCCGACCCGGAGGCGTCCTGGCCGGCGGGAGCTTGTCCTGAGCTCTGTCCCTCGGGAAGGCCCGTTCCGGACTCGCTTTGCGAGTACTCGAGGCCGTAGTAGCTGTACAGCTCCGCCTCTTGGTTCTCGGACAGCTCGCCGGTCGGCTCCATGTTCGGAGCGCCTTTGATCTGCTCGATCGCGTAGGGCACTACGAGCTCGTCCTCGTTCATGTTCGCCTCCGCCAATGGAACGAAGGTGGCGCGTGTTCCGAACGATCCCGTATCGACTAGGACCCACTCTGGCTGATCGGTGTCACGGTCGAGATAGATCTCTTCGATGGTCCCGACCTTCTCTTTCTCCGCGCTAAGAACCTTGCTGCCCTGTGCGGCGAGAATCTGGTCGCGTTGAATCATCGAGCTCCCCTCCTTCGGTGAAATGTGCCGGCGAGGCCTTTTCAGCCCTCGCCCCTTGGCTGGAGATATAGAGATACCCGTCCTGCCCGCCGCTTAACGGGTCAACGCCGCCTATACCTATGCAAAACGCGCGCATGCCCCGTTAGACGCGTGGGCTGATGGGTAGATCCGCGCCAATGGCATCCGTTGTAAGAACCATCGCGCGGGCCTTTCTCATGTGGGTGCTTTTCATGCGTCTCAAAGCAGACCGCAAGGCACCCAAGTCTGGGAGAGCGACCGCTCTGTCGGCTGAGGGTAGTTCGAACGACGTGACCGGATCAAGGGGAGCGATGAGCAACCAGACTGCAGAGCTGAAAGCAGATCAGCCGACCGACCTAGGGGTCCCTTCCCAGACCCCAGCGTCGCCGGGCCCCGACACCCCGCTCGAGCTTCAGCGGAGCGACTGGAAGCAAGCGATGAAGCGGACCTTGAAGGAGATTAAGGCCGATCGAGTGACGCTCATCGCGGCCGGCATGGCCTACTACTTCTTCCTCGCCATCTTCCCGGCCTTCATAGCGCTCATCGGCATCCTGGGGCTGGCAAGCATCGATACCTCGCAGCTGCAGAGCTCCATTGCTTCCGCTCTTCCCGGGGGAAGTGGCGACTTCATCCTCGACGCGCTGAAGCGGGCGGATACGACCACCCAGACGGCCTCGGTTATCGCGGCGATCACGGGTTCGGCTATCGCGCTGTGGAGCGCGTCGTCCGGGATGGTGGCTCTGCAGTCGGGGCTCAATGTGGCCTATGACGTCCCGGAGGACAGGAAGTTCGTCGGAAAGAGGGCGGTGGCGCTGGTGCTGATCATCGCAACCGGGGTACTCGGCGGGGTGCCATCCCCGATCTTCACCTTCGGCGAATCCACGATCTTCGTGATCCTCGGCTGGGTTCTGACCGTCGTGGCCGTGATCGTCCTCTTTTCGATCTATTACTACCTGGCCCCCAAGCGCGAGAAGCCGGCATGGCAATGGGTCTCCTTGGGAGGAGTACTGGGCGGAATTCTGTGGATCGTCGCATCGCTCGGCTTCGGTTGGTACGCGAACAGCAGCTTCGCCAATTACAACGAGACCTATGGCCCCATCGGGGGGGTGATCGTTCTCATCTTCTGGCTCTATCTGAGCTCGATCGCGATCCTGATCGGCGGCGAATGGAACGCCGAGATGGAGCGCCAGGCTGCAACGAGAGAGGGATGAGGACAGAAACTGGAAGGATTGTTATTCGGGATCGGGGGTAAGCTGATGACATCCTCGCCGTGGCTCATCCGGCCGACTCATCCGGCCGAAAGGTAGCGCTTTCAGGGAAGAGATCAAGTACCAGGAAACCCGCAGTAGCACTGATCCCACCGAAAGGGATTGCCATGTCACAAGCTCTCGAATCACCTCCTTCCGCGCGCGCCACCGATGTCCAAGGTGTGATCGAGCTGGATCCCCGCGAAGCGACCTTCCAACGCCGAGCGGTACTGATCCTGACGATCCTGCCGTTCGCCGGCGTGTTCGGAGCCATCGCGTTGTTCTGGGGAACGGGGCTGAGCGCGGTCACGGCCACTATCGCCTTCGTTTTCTACGTCTTCAGCGGTATGGGCGTCACCGTCGGTTTCCACCGGTTGTTCACGCACAAGAGTTTCGAAGCCAGCCGCGGCCTCAAACTGGCGCTGGCTATCGGCGGGTCCTTCGCGGTGCAAGGCTCGATCATCAGTTGGGTTGCGGCGCACCGCCGCCATCACGCGTATTCAGATCGCGAAGGAGACCCACATTCCCCGCACCTGGATGAAGGCCCCGGCTTGCGCGGCGTCGTCCGGGGGTTATGGCACGCGCATATCGGATGGCTGACGTCTCCTGAGAAGACCGACATCGAAAGATGGGCGCCCGACCTCTTGAAGGATCCCGACCTCGTGAAGATCGATCGCTGGTTCCCCCGGCTCTCCATCTTGTCCTTTACGCTTCCTGCCCTGATCGGCGTCGCCGTCACTCGCTCCTTGTGGGGAGGGATCGCCGCCTTCATCTGGGGCTCCCTGGTGCGTGTGTTCTTCCTCCACCACATCACCTGGAGCATCAACTCGATCTGTCACTTCTATGGCGAGCGACCCTTCAGGAGCCTCGATTTCTCGACGAACAACTGGGTGCTTGCGATCATCTCGTTCGGCGAGTCGTGGCATAACAACCACCACGCCTTCCCGACTTCTGCTCGCCATGGCATCGGCCGGGGCCAGATCGACGTCAGCGCTGGACTGATCTCACTCTTCGAGAAGCTGCATCTGGCTACCAAGGTGAAGATCGTTAAGCCAAAGCAGCTTGCGGCAAAGGCAATTCAGGAGTTCAAACCCCGTCGAAGCATCGTGGAGCACAACTAGCACCACTAGCTCCACTATCGGCTTCGAGCCACCTCAATTACCGCTCGTGCGTGCCGGCGTGCCGAAGCTCGCGACATCGGTCCGCCGGGAAGCTCGACCACGAAGGCAGGCTTGTTTGGGAAGCGGTGGTTCTGCCATCGCGTGGCGGTTCCGGGCAAGGGGTCGAGCCTTCGTAGCGGGAGGCCTACGAGTCTCGCATAGCGTCGCTTCACCGCCACGTGGCTCCCGGTCTTGACGACGAGGGCCATCGCCTGGTGGTACCAGATCGTGAGATCGGGACGCTCATCAAGGATGAACGAGCGAGCTGCGCGCGATTCCGGCTCTGACCATTTGCGTGGGCCGGAGTAGTAGGTGGACCATCGGCTCCCGATGCGTCGCCACCTTCGCCCAAAGTTCCTATTCAGATCCACCCCGCGCGCGTTCTGCCGGGTACCGGCGTTCATGCCATCGGGATTGAGCGTCCAGACGATCCATATCTCGAGGTTGTTGGGGGGAGCCATGTTCCGAAGGCGCCTGATGATCCGCCTGCCTGCGCATTCGTTTCCGTGTATGCAACCAACCACGAGGACTGATCGCCGGCTCCCCACGTCGCCGCCGCGTACCGCGCGTATCGGTTGTCCGTTGACCGAACGTCCGATAGTCACGCGCCGGGTCCCAACCAGTGTCGCCGAGTCCAGCAAGACAGGCCCTTGCGGTGGTGCACCAAGAGAGAGAGCGGCCCCGATCGCCAGCATCCCGGCAAGCATGCGGCGCGGCGGACCTGGACTCATATCATCCGCTTCAGTCGCTGCCGAAATTCCCTCACCTCGCGCCACATCCAGTCGGTGTGGTCGCTCCTCCATCCCATCAGGTCTCTGAAGAACGGACTGTTATTCGTCATGGCATGACCGATGATGTTGCGCATCTTGATATCGAAGCGAAGCTTGAGATGCCGAACGAGTCTCAGGGCAGGCCTTATCTGCTTCCCTCGCTGAAGGATCTGCCGAGAGGCCCAATGAGAGCCCTGGCCGGTCACCTGCACCATCTCGATCCCGATGGCTCGATGGTTGAGTCCGATCGCGTGGCGACATCGGATGCGGGGCCGAACGAGCTCCCCTATCTTTCCGCCCTGACCGATCAAGTATTGCGCACAGACACCCGGGTACTCGTCGCGATTCGGTGTGTTCGAGGCGAACCATCCGCGCGCCCCCGAATAGGAGTCGCCGGCCGTGAAGTGAAGAACGATGATCCTTGGGTCGCGCAGCCGCCAGCTTGCGTGTCCGTAGTGGCGTCGAGAGTAGCGAGCCATCTGCGTTCTCCGTTGCTCGCCGTAAGGGATGTGGTCGTCGACGATGTGCGGACGCATGTTGTTGCCCGCGATCGCGGCGGTCGAAGGCGCACCGATAAAGATCGTGGACGCGAGAGAGCCGATGATCAGCCACGCAACGAAGGAACGGTAAGGGAGGGGGCGATGCATAGTTCCGATCCTATTCGGCTCTCGCAGGCAAGAGACCGCGCCGGGATTGCGCCTTCTCCGCGCTCCGCGTGTTCCACGGAAACCAAGGGACGAGATGGGCCAATTGTCGGTCCGACCCGTAGACGAGCAGAACGAGCATGGCGCCGTAAACGGGAAGATGACCGATGAGTTCGCTCGCCCCGAGAAAGAAAAGCGTTGCATTGAATGGTATGCCCGCCGCAATCACGGCGATCTGGGGCAGAGCCCCGGAGACGATCAAGAGACCAAACAGCAACTCGACCGCTCCGGCAAGTCGGATGAATGCCTCGTTCGAGATATCGAAACCCAATGTGTGGAGGATGTTGAACGCCGGATAACGCTCGAGGAACGCTATCGCCAGGTCGGGCCGAGCGAGCTTCTCCGTGAATGCGAGCACCGCCAGCGCGCCACCGACAAGGATACGAAGACTGAGCAAGGCACTCGCGAGACGAGCGGGCTCCGCCTGCACGCGTCCTCCGGGGCTCCGGTCGTCGGGTGGAAGTATCGCGAGGAAGAGGGCTATCCCGAGCAGGTCAACGCGTTCGAGTATGGGGACCACCCCGTACCCCAACGCCCCGAGCGGCCCCGCTATCACCAGGAGCCAGGCCGCCGGACGCACGCGATAACCCGCGATGAGCCAGATCCCGATGACAGCTTCCAGGAACGCGAGCAGCGTTCCGATCCAATTGTCGGGGAGCTCTAGCGAGGGAGCGAGATAGGAGCCGCTTGCCGCCTGGGACAAGAGGGACACTCCGGCGTGGAGGCCAAGGAGTCTCGGGATCCAGGGCGAGAAGCGCCCGAGCGGAGCGAGGAAGGGAAGCTCCGGCCGTGGGAGCCGCGTCGCCACCAGACGCCAGACCACCACAACGATCACGACGGCCAGGACCGCCCCAAGGGTGATCGGATGAGACACGAAGTCCCACGAGTAGCCGGGTCTTTGTTCGGTGAACCATGTCTCGTGCGCGAGTTGCATAACAGTGTTGAGGCTAACGGGTGCAGTAGCGTGCTCGGAACGTCAGGAACGCGAGGTGACTGGAGCGACGGTGCGAAAGAAGCGAGCCGACGGCCGAGCGGTGGACGATGTGCCCGCCTACCGCCAGATCATGCCTTACATAATGCGGGGGCGGAACGAGTCCGCTGTTCTGCTCGAACAGACGATCGACGTATCGACGACCCTCCGCTTTGTCGATGGATTCGATCATGACCTCCGGCCTAGGGTGTTCGACGTTCTGATGTGGTCTGCGGTGCAGACGCTGTCC
Source organism: Actinomycetota bacterium (assembly GCA_030913945.1). Lineage (GTDB taxonomy): Bacteria > Actinomycetota > CADDZG01 > CADDZG01 > WHSQ01 > JACCXF01. The sequence continues at coordinate 5,204 of JALZOM010000091.1, read as the reverse complement.
CACTTTCCGAAGCTGAACCGGTTCGTTGCGGGGGGTCGCCTGTACCAGCGAGATGGCATCTGGTTGTCGTACTCGGCGAAGAAGGAGATGGCAGAGACGGCTCCTGTGATCGTTCTGAAGCGTCGGTTCGATCCGAACGAAACCTTCAGCGAGATGGTTCGCGGGATGCGGTCTCAACTGGCCGAGGGACGGACTTCGGAAAGGAGCTATACGGACAACGAGCTCGATCTCGTACTGAAGTTGAAGGGATTGCCTCTACGTATGCTGCTTGGTCTCGAGCGCGTTGGCGACGCCTTCGGCTTCCTACCCCGCTCCTACATCGAGAACGATCCGCTGTTCGCCAGCGCGTTCGTAGCGAACCTCGGGAGCCTCGGATTGGACGCTGCGTACCATCACCTCTATGAGTACGGGACGATCTCGATGTTCTGCACCATGGGCCGCATGCAGGACAAGGATGGCGCTCCGAACCTCACGTTGAAGTACTCGTATGACGAGCGCGTGGAGGACGGTTTCTACGCCCACGAGGCCATCGACTATCTCCGCGGCCTCTTCGAGGATCCACGATCCGCGGGCGCCGTGTAGCCGTCTCGACCGTTTGGGAACCATCGTCCGAATCTCACAAGGGACGTTTGCGCCATACCCGTCATCCAAGGGGATTTTCCTGGCCAACACCATTACGCTGAGTCACCGCAGGGGGTTGTGCGGGAAGGGATCGAGACGGAGAGTTATCAGATGAGGGGCACGTCGTACGCGACAGGCGTCGGACCTGAGGGGGTCGAGATGGAAGTTCAACCGCGCGCTCTGCGCATCGGGGAAGAAGGTAAGCCGGAAACCTGGGACCCGACCGAGCCGCCCGTGCCGGTGGAGGTTCCCGTCGAGCCGGCTCCAGAACCGGTGGTTCCGGTATCGCTCTGGGGACGCGCTGCATGAAGATCGAATACGTCCCCGCCTCGACGCAAGTCTCTGACTACGCGGGAACCATCGAGGGATGGCGGCTCTGGGTCGCGCGCCGTCATGAGATCAAGTACTTCGACGGAAGCCGTGACGCCCGCGTGAAGTTGCGCGGCCCCTATCTCCTTCGCAGCGTGACAGCCGAAGACATGTGGCGTCCGAAGCAGCCGATGGTTGCCGATTGCAACGTAACGCCTGGCTATCGCTTCGATCTCACCCACGGAGACGAGGATCACGCGTGCCCCGACTCCGAGTGCAAGTGCGGGATCTACGCGGTCCACTCGCTAAAGAAGCTGATGGAGATGTACGACGGAACCTCACGCGCTTACTTTCGGTTCGACATGGAACGTCACATCGCCGTCGTGGGCAAGATCAAGCTCTGGGGCAAAGTCATCCCTGCCCAGTGGGGATGGCGGGCACAGTACGGCTACCCTTCAAGCCTCTACATCATCGACACGTTCATGGGGCGCATCCGCAATCGACACGCAAGGGTGAAAGAGGATCTGAAGCACTATGGGGTCCCTATCGAATTCATGACCCCGGCGGAACTATTGAGCCACTCAGCGAACGACCATTCGGAGAGCGAGGACGAGGTCATCGACCTCACTGCTCTGGAGCCCTAGGCAGATCCTCGGTTCATCTCGACGAGGTCAAAGTTCGTCTACCGAGAACGTGTCGCACGCGTTGGGGTCGCCATCTTCGTAACCATTGGTGAACCATTCGACGCGCTGCTCGGATGAGCCGTGGGTCCAGGATTCCCGATCGATGCTGCCGGTGGCCTCCTCCTGAATGCGGTCATCGCCGACCGCAGCTGCGGCATCCAGTCCTTCTTGTAGGTCCCCGCTCTCCAGAAGTTCACGCTCGTACGCGGTGAAAGCCCACGCTCCGGCGAGGCAGTCAGCCTGAAGCTCGAGGCGGATCGAGAGTTCGTTCGCCTGATCCTGATCGGCTTCCTGCTCGCGCCGAACCTGCTCGTTGATGCCCATCACATGCTGAACGTGATGGCCAATCTCATGCGCGACAACATATGCCTGCGCGAAATCGCCCTGGGCTCCGAAGTCGGTTCGCAGATCCTTGAAGAAGCTGAGGTCGAGATAGACGTTCTCGTCAGCGGGGCAGTAGTGAGGACCGATCTGCTCGGTCGCCCCCCCGCATCCCGAGTTCGTACCGGCCTCGAACAGCACTAACTTCGCCCGCCGGTACTCGCGTCCCGAACCGGAGAAGGTGTCCTCCCAGAAGTTCTGCACATCGTCGAGGACGAAGGACACGAACTGGGCCAGGCGCGCGTCCGGGTCGGGACCTTCGAGCGGGGCTTCCCCGCGCGTATCTCCGCCCTGCATGTCGTCAAAGGGGCTGTCGATGGCCGTGCCGCCACCGCTGAAGCCCCCGTTGAGGAAGAAAACGAGGGCCAGGATGAGGAGTCCCGGGATACCAAGCCCTCCGATGGCCATCCCGGCCCCACCGCCCACGCGCGGCGCGCCTCGCCGATCGATGACGTCTCGGCTCATCTTGCCGCGTCGCCACTTCATGGTTTGCTTCCTGTTGGCGTCATCCGGACTGGTCTACCCGATGGGGCGACGACGCACACTCGCGCCGGGCGGAGGGAGCACCCGCTAGGCCTGCGCTAATGCCCAGACCAGCCAGGTGAGGATCATGACCATTCCGATACCGAGCTCCACCAGGGCGCTTATCCCGAATCCGACGATCACTCCCTTCGTGGAGCGCCACGCGGCCGGCCACCCGTCCGTCCGCCGGTATTCCGCAAGCAGAACGCCGACGGCTCCTCCCAAAGGCAGGCCCACGACGGGAACGATGAAGAACCCGATGATGCCGGCGATCGCGCCGACGACGAGCGTCGAAGTGGGCGCACCTCCGGCGGCGGCCCGACGCTTCGGGAGGACGACCTTCGCGACCAAGCTGCCCCCCAGCAACACCGTGATGATCATCATCGCGATCCATCCCCCGACGCCGAATCCCTCCACCAGCCCGTACACCAGGGCGGCGAGCCAGATCAGCGCGAGACCGGGCAAGGCCGGCAGGATGGTACCGACGAGACCGATGCCCATGACGAGGCCGAAGACCGGTATCCAGGAATCGAACAGATCCAGATCCATCCTTCAGCGTCTCCGTCGTAAGCCGACGGGAGCTTTCAGAATCGCCCGCTCTTCCGAAGTCGCCGCGGTCGCCCATCGGGATCGACGAAGGTTCGCAGCACGAACGGCGCCAGCGCGTCAAGCCATCGCGGCTGGGTCCCTGCATCGTGGGCTCTCACCCGGCCTCGCGGACGGGGGCCCTTGCCACCGCCCGCATGCCACGCATCGAGCTCCTCCGCCACCGTCCGCCAGCGTCGGAAAGCTTCGATCGGATCCAGCAGCCCCTCGTCCGAATCCACACCCAGATGCTCGCGCCAGAGCTCGAGACGCAGATCCCGAGCGAAGACGCGCGCGCCGTCACCAAGCCCAGCAGGATCGCGTGGCTGGCGCTTGTCGAGCGTGTCGTCGAGTATCGAACAGGAGAGCTCCGAATCGTGGGTCCAGGACCGGATGTTCACGTTGTCCGAACCCACCTCGGCCCACACATCGTCGATCACGCACACCTTCGCGTGAACGTAGATCGGTGTTTGTCGTTCGTTCTCGATGTCGTACACACCAACACGGTCGCCGCCCGCATCCTTGATGATCTTTATCGCGCGACTTTGTCCGTAACGCGGGGCCGCGCTGGCGATGCGGCCTCCTGCCTCGAAGTGGCGAGGGAGAACGATGATGACGTGAAGGTCTTTCTGCGCACTTAGCCGCTCGGCCAGCAGCTTCGCGATCTCGATCGACCAGAAGTACTGATCCTCAACGTAGATGAGCGAGCGGGCTCGCGAATACGCTTTCTCGTAGCCCCGGGCGATGCTCCGCTCGCCATCTCTCGCGAATGGAAAGGCTGGGCGCTTCGAGGGATAGGTTCGAAGGACCTGGATCGCATGGGGTCCTTCGGTCGGAGGATGATCCGGAAGGGGAGGCAGATCACTCGGCTCGTCGGGTTCGTGACCCCTCCTCGCCATCAGCTTCCGGTATGGGTTGCGGTGATCGAGCGGCGTCGGGTCTCCCCATCGCTCGCGGAACGAAATGGCCAGGTCCGTTACCGCTGGACCTCTGACCTCGAGCTGGACATCGTGCCAGGGAGGAGTTCGTCCGTAGTGCTCGTCCAGGTCGTACACCTGAGGATCCCCAAGGTGTTTTGCATCGTCGTGCCGGCTGTGGCAGAGGTCTATCCCTCCCACGAAAGCGATGTCCTTGCTGCGATCCTTAGGATGCCTGATCACGAACTGCTTCTGATGATGTGACCCTCCTCGTCGAACGCGTTCGTCGAGGAGGACCTCACCCCCTTTCTCGTTGATCTTCTTCGCGAGCTGAAAATTGGCTTCCTCGCTGAATTTCGTCGCTTGCGGATGCGAACGCCACATCAAGCCCCGCACGTGGATGCCGCGCTCGGCCAGATCGGCCAGCACCACCGCGACCTCGGTGTTCGGGCCGGCTAGACGCTCGTCCGGATCCCCCCGCCAGTCGGTGAAGTGAACCCAATCGCCGGGTTCGAGCCGGCACAATTCTTCGTAGAGACGTCCGAAGTAGGTCGCTCCGTGAACGAGCGGTACGGCGCGATTCCCCGTGGTCCACGCGCGAACACCATCTTTGTGGGAATCGATCTCCGTGTGCGGGTTCCCGCGCTCGGGCGCGATCAGGAACCAACTGCGCCTGATGTCGTCCGTCGTCTCGTCCGTCACCCCGCGAGTGTGACGTGTTTCCATGCCCGCGCGCTGCGGGCTGCTGACCACAGCCCTTGCTTCACGGCCGGCGTTGGCCTGCCGGCCTGCGGCAACCCACTGGAGGGATCGGCCGTCGAGACGGCCCACTCCCCCTAGACCCCTCGGGCCTAGGCTTCGCAGGAGCTGTTGGATTCGCCGTTGGTACAGGCGTCCCGGCCTCTGCCTCCCGATAGCTGGTCCCAGCCGTTCCCGCCATTGAGACCGTCGGAGCCACGGCCCCCAGCGAGTTGATCGTTGCCTCCGAGACCGAGGAGGACATCATCTCCTCCCTGCCCGAAGAGGCCACCGTTCAGGTCGGGTTTCCCATGCATGCGGTCGTTCCCCTCGCCGGCGTTCAGGATGTCGTCGCCCCCGCCTCCCAGTAGAAGATCGCGCGCTTTCTCGCCCCCCAGAAGGTCCTCGCCTCTGCCACCGAGCAATGTGCCCCTGCCCGGGCCTCCGA
>JALZOM010000169.1 GCA_030913945.1 Actinomycetota bacterium | reverse complement strand
CCCGGGGAACGACCGGCTGAAGGGCGGTTCCGGCGTGCGGGATCGAGTTAGCTACGCGCTCGCTTCCGGCCCCGTGTCTGTGGACCTCGCGGACGGGATCGCAACCGGAGAAGGGGGCGATGCGTTGAACGGGATCGAGTGGGCGGATGGGTCCGCATCGGGGGATCGCCTGCGCGGCGATTGGCGTGACAACGGGCTCGATGGAGGTCCGGGGCATGACGACATGGCGGGCCGCAGTGGGTTCGACATCCTGACCGGAGGGGGCGGAGACGATTCGATCGCCGGTGACGGCGGCCTGGGCGACGAGGCGGTCTACGCGGGCTCCCCGGGTCCGGTGCAGGTCGACCTGCTCGCCGGGGTTGCGACCGGACACGGAGCCGACACGCTGAGCGGCGTCGAGAACCTCACCGGCTCGGGCCATGACGACACGCTGATAGGGAATCGAAGGAACAACGAGATCTTCGGCGGCAGGGGGATGGACACGATCGAAGGCCGGCCCGACGACGACACTCTCGTGGGGGGCCCAGGTTCAGACTCGCTCTCCGGAGGCTCCGGTATCGATTCGTTCGTCGGGGCCGGGGGCTACGACGCGATCTCGGGCGGCGCTGGTTCCTTCGACGCGGTCTCGTACGCGGGAGCCACGAGACGGGTGAATGCTGACCTGGAGGCGGGCACGGCCGAGGGCGAGGACGTCGACGCTTTGAGCGGTCTCGAAGTGCTGGTCGGGTCCCGGTTCCCGGACCGCTTGGCGGGCGATGACGGGGACAACTTCCTGTTCGGCGGCCCGGGAGGTGACCTGCTGCTCGGGCGCGGCGGGGAGGACTATCTGCTCGGATTCACCGGCTCGGATGATCTGCGCGGTGGAACCGGTGAGGACACCCTCGATGGGGGCCCGGGGACCGATCGCTGCCGTGGTGGCGAGCACCGCTCCGGGTGCGAGAGCTAGGCGCGTGGCGCCGGACGAGATCGCCGCGCTCCACACTTCTCGGGGCGATGACGAACAGCAGCCGGGACCCGGCGCCCACGCGTTCGCTTGCGGAGTGCTCGAAGCTCGACTCGGCGAGGCCGGCTTCCGGCATATCGCCGGCGCCGACGAAGTAGGCCGTGGGGCGCTGGCCGGTCCGCTGGTGGCGGCGGCCGTCGTTCTTCCGGCAGATGTTCGGATCGACGGCCTCAGGGACTCGAAACTCTGCACGAGACTGCAGAGGAACCGGCTCGCAGAAGAGATCATGGATGTCGCTCTCGGAGTCTCGATCGTGCGCGTACAGCCCTGGAGGATCGACCGGATCGGGCTTCAGAAGAGCAACCTCAACGCCCTTCGGCGGGCGCTCAACGGGCTCCAAGTCGACCCCGACTACATCCTCGTGGACTGTTTCAAAATGAGACGGCTTCAGCGCCCGTCGCTCGCAGTGAAGAAGGGTGACGTGGTGTCAAAGAGCGTGGCGGCCGCTTCCATCGTCGCCAAGGTGCACCGGGATGCCGCGATGCGCCGGTATCACCGTCGTTTTCCCGATTATGGCTTCGCCAGCAACGTGGGCTACGGCACCCGTTATCACTGGAACGCCCTCCAACAGCACGGGCCCTGCGAGATACACCGCAGGTCGTTCTATGGGGTCACCGGATTCTTCGAAGATGGTGTCTTCCGCCCTCATCCGGCGCGAGAATCGGTGGATACGGTGGACTTGGAAGAGGGGAGCGTATGAGCGTCGAGGACCTCGAGAAGTACGAGGCCGAGATGGAACTCCAGCTGTACAAGGAGTATCGGGATGTCCTCCCGATGTTCAAGTTCGTCGTGGAGACCGAGCGAAGGTTCTACCTGGCCAACGAAGTGAAGGTTGACACCCGGCACATGGGGGCCAAGGTGTGGTTCGAGGTCGAGCTGAACGACGCCTGGGTGTGGGACATGCACCGCCCGGCGCGATTCGTCTCTCACGTGAAGGTCGTGACGTTCCGCGATCTGAACGTGGAGGAGCTGTCACAACTCGCCGAGCGCGACCTCCTCCCCGAGCCCCCCGGCGCCGAGAGCTGACTCCTGCACTGAGCTAGATCCGTCTCACCTCCTGTCTAGGGTCCTCGTGTGCACGAACGAACGCTTCTGGGCCGTCGCGGCGAGGGTGCCGCCGCAACCTTCTACGAGAGGAACGGTTATCGCGTCCTCGATCGCAATTACCGTTGCGGCGCGGGCGAGCTCGATCTCGTCGTTGGCCGTGGTCGCATGGTGGTGTTCTGCGAGGTGAAGACGCGCGCTACCGATCACTTCGGAACTCCCGCGGAGGCTGTGTCCCTCCAGAAGCAGGCCCGACTCCGCAGGTTGGCTGCGGCGTGGCTCGCATTCCGGCGACCGAAAGCCGTCGAGATCCGCTTCGATGTGGTGTCCGTTATCGTTCGAGACGGCCGGCTGCATCTGACTCACATCCCCGACGCCTTTTAGGAGCCGAAGTGAGCGACTACGCATCTTTGCGATGGGAGCAGGAGGGTCACGTCGCGACGATCACTCTCGACCGGCCCGAGAAGAAGAACGCGATGTCCTGGACGATGTTCGAGGAGATCGGCGAGGTCTTCGAACGCGTGACCGGCGATGGTGACATCAGGTGCGCAGTCATCACTGGAGCGGGCGACGCCTTCTGCTCGGGAGCCGACTTGAGCGATCCCGCCAATCTCGTTTCGGGCGCGTTCGAACTCAAGGATCGGATGCACCACGTGCATCGGATCGCGCGAGCCGTGATGACCTGTGCGAAGCCGACGATCGCGAAGGTCACCGGGATCGCTGCGGGCGCCGGGTGCAACCTCGCGCTGTCGTGCGATTTCGTCGTCGCCACCCGAGCGGCCGCCTTCGCGGAGCTGTTCGTGAAGCGGGGACTTGTCGTGGACTTCGGCGGAACCTGGGCCTTGACGCGGGCCCTTCCGTTGAACAAGGCGAAGGAGCTGGCGTTGCTCGGAGAGACCATCTCGGCCGAGGAAGCCGATCGCCTAGGGCTCCTCAATCGCCTGTGCGACCCGACCGAGGTCGACTCCGTGACGAAGGATCTCGCCCAACGGGTGGCCGCTCTCCCGCCGAGAACGGCGGCGATGATCAAGGAGAACCTGAATCGCGCGGGGGAGCGCTCGATAGAGGAGAACCTCGACGCCGAATCGATCACCCAAGCCCTCTGCTTTGCGAGCGACGACACTCGCGAGGCCGTCACCGCCTGGCTCGAGAAGAGGGAGCCGCGCTTCACCGGGCGCTAGCCCGCTTTTGCGGGTCTCATCTGGGTCCCCAGTCGCCTGTGCTCGGGCCACCGGGTGTGTCGGCCCACCGGGTGTGCTCGGCCCACCGGTTCGTCTTGTGTCGCAGGGTCCCGATACCTTGCTGCGTGTGGGCCGCGCTCCCGGGATGGTGACGGGAGGTATCGATGCTTGCGAAGACGGAAACCGTGGCCTTGATCGGCACGGAAGCTCACCTCGTCCAGGTCGAGGTGGATGTGGGGGCAGGCGTTCCGCGGTTCTCGATCGTCGGGCTTCCGACCACTACGGTGCGCGAGGCCGAACAGCGAACCCGTTCGGCCCTCGAGTCGTCCGGCTTGCGGTGGCCTCGACAGAGGATGGTCGCCAACCTGGCCCCCGGTGGCCTGCGCAAGGACGGAACCCATTTCGACGTGCCGCTTGCGCTCGGTATCGCGGCGGCAGACAAGCAGATCTCGCAAGAGCCGCTCGATGGGTGGATCGCGATCGGCGAACTGGCGCTCGACGGCGCGGTGCGACCGGTACGGGGCACCCTCGCCGCCGCGCTCGCATGCCGCGCGGAGGGCCGAAGGGGCCTGATATGTCCGGCGGCGAACGCGGCCGAGGCGGCGCTGGTCGAGGGCATCGAGGTGGTAGTAGTGACCGATCTGCGCCAGTGCATCGACTTCCTCAAAGGAAAGTGGACCCCCCCTGAGGTAGCACCGGCCAAGAGCCGCACTGTGGAGCCAGCTGAGGATATTGCACAGGTTCGTGGTCAGTCCGCAGCGAAGCGGGCTCTGGAGATCGCGGCGGCCGGGGGCCACAACTTGTTGATGCTCGGCCCGCCTGGCTCTGGAAAGACAATGCTAGCGCGCACTCTCCCCGGGATTCTTCCTCCGATGACACCCGATGAGTCGCTGGAAGTGACGCGGATCTATTCAGTTGCCGGCCTGCTCG
>JALZOM010000162.1 GCA_030913945.1 Actinomycetota bacterium | reverse complement strand
AGGTCACCCACAGGCTCGCCCCCTGGTGCGCGTCTCTACCGATAGCGGCGAGCGCGAGCGTCGAGCAGGTCCAGAAAAGCAGCCCCGGCACCAGCCAATCGTTCGACACCGCGAGCACCGTCGATGTCCCGGCTATCCCCACCAGCGTCGGCACCCTCCAGCGGTCCGTCCGAAGATCCAGAACCGCGGCCAACACGAACGAACAAGCGATGGCGGCTCCGGCGATGGCCGAGGCCGGCCCGAGGGTGACGGTGCGCCAGGACTCGTCCGACGACGCGACCACGAAGAGGGTCACGCCGGCTCCGGCTCCGACCGCGTAGAGAAGGACACGCGCACGCCACTCCTGCAAATGCCGAAAGACCGCTCCCAACAGCACCGCGACCGCCGCGGGCGCGAACAGTACGAATCCGATCATCTACACGACGCTCCGCACGAGACCGGCCGCGACGGCTATCACAACTGCGCCCAGAGCCACCGCGACCCATGAGATGACGGCGGGAAGGTGCTCACGAGCGAAAGCGATCGCTGCGCCGAGGACCGCTCCCACCAGGGCGACGAGGAACCAGCGCCCGAGATCCAGTGCAACGGTGCCGATGTCGTCGCCGCCGAACAGCACGGCCGGGCCCCAGAACGCGACCCCTAGGATCAATCCGCCGGCCAGCGCCTCCAGAACCCACCACATCCAGTGAACGACGTCTCGAGGACGACCGGGCTCGAGCCACAGCCCCAAGCCGATCAGGCCCGACGCGGCCCCCAGCCACGCCGCCACCGCTGCAAGGGTCGGCCCCACCAGCATCGTTGCCCCGAGCACGGCCTGCGCCCCCCGCAACCCCTCAAGCTCGAGTGTCCCCCAGCGGAGTGTCGCGACCCCGACGGCCCCCGCTATCAACGCAAGTCCCGCAGCCCCGAAACCCTGCTCCACCGGCGTTTGCAGGAAGGAACGACCGAGAGTCGCAAGCGCCAGCGCCGCGACCGCAGCCACGACCGGGCCCGGCACCAGACCGAAGAGGTACCCCAGCGCGATCAGAAGGCCCGAGGCACGCGCCGCGAACGCAGCTCCTACGAGAGACTCGCTCAACCTCGTTCTCTGCGCTCGGTCCGGGCGGGCGGGGCCTGGTACCTCCTTCCGGCGGAGTAGGCGCGCACGAGGTGGTTCCAGGCGCAGTCGACGCACACCTCAACGAGATAGCAAGTGAAGTGATCGCAAGTCGCAACCAGCTCGCGCAGCCACTCGGCCGGATAGACCACGCGGCCGTTGTTGCGTTTGAGCTCTTCCCCATAGACGTACCGGACCCAGCGGATGGACTCATGCGAGCAGACGGGACAGGGGGTCGATCTGGTCTCGCCGATGTTCTTGGCAGCGCGCAGAAGTTCGGGATGTGCGTCGCAGACATCGTGAGTCCCTAGATGGCCGCGCCTGAGCGCGCTCAGTACCGAGCGTCGCGCAAGGCTGTAGTCGACAACGGGTCCGCCCGTTACGGACGAGGGAGGCCTCGTTGGATCGAACGATCTTCCGGATACCGCCATCCCAGGATGGTACCCGTTGACGAGCCATATCCCGCTGCCAGGTCAGGCCTCCGGCTCGTCCTCGCGCGCGATGAGATACGTCATGGTTCCGACGATCACCGCGACGACGAACCCGATCGCCCCCAGCAGGAACCAGTCGTTCAGATCGGTCTCTCCCTCGAGACCGAGGAAGTACGTTGCGGTCGCGGCCGCGACGCCGGAGACCACTCCGACCACGAGCGCGAAGGTCGTTAGTCCCCGCCGGCCCACTCCGTACGCCACCTCCGCCTTTGTGCACTACTATCGAGCTGATATATCGTTTCGATATATCGAACTGATACCATCTGGATATACCACCTCGGATAAGGGACGAAAGCCTATGAGACAACCAGGGATGCTCGAGTTGCCGGTGCTCGGTCTGCTCAAGGAGCGGTCGATGCACGGTTACGAGCTTCGTAAGCAGCTGGGGGCCATGCTCGGCCCCTTCTATCAAGTTTCGTGGGGGTCGCTATATCTGGCCCTCCGACGCCTCGCCAAAGCAGGAGCGGTGGAGAAGCTGGCTGAGCCGGCGCCCACCCGGCGATCGGGGAAGGGGGCCCGGAAGGGCGGTGGCCGAGAGGCGACGCTGACGTCCGGACGGCGGCGCACGGTCTACCGAGTCACCGACACCGGCGAACAGATGTTCACGCGGATGCTCGAAGAGACGGCCGCGGTGGACGCCGAGCACTTCACTCTTCGTCTCGCGTTCTTCCGCTATCTGCGCCCGGAGACTCGCCTCACGCTCCTAGAGCGGCGGCGTGCATACCTCCAGGAAAAGCTCGCGCAGTTCAAGAGCAATCTCCTCACCTATCGCGAGCGGATGGACAGCTACGCGCTCTCGATGCAGAACCACGACATGGCGACGACGGAGAGCGATATCGCCTGGATCGAAGAACTGATCACTCAAGAGAGGGCGCCGGAGATGCCGCGTCCCAAAACCACTTGAGGGTATTCGGACAAGGGGGCAAGTGACATGTCGAAGATAAGGGTCGGAATCATAGGAGTCGGTAACTGCGCATCCTCACTCGTCCAGGGCGTGGAGTTCTACGCCAAGGCGCGATCGGACGAGCGGGTGCCCGGTTTGATGCACGTGGACCTCGGGCCGTACCACGTGTCCGACGTCGAATTCGTTTGCGCATTCGACGTCGATGCCAACAAGGTCGGCCTCGATCTATCGCAAGCGATCTGGGTCGAGCCAAACAACACCGTCAAGTTCTCGGATGTACCTGAGGTCGGGGTGCAGGTCCAGCGCGGCCCGACTCTGGACGGCCTAGGGAAGTACTACCGCGAAGAGATCACCGAATCCGATGTCGCGCCGGTGGACGTTGCTCAGGTGCTCAAGGACAAGAAAGTCGACGTACTCATCAACTACCTTCCAGTGGGCTCCGAGCAGGCGGCTCGCTTCTACGCAGAGCAGGCTCTCGAAGCAGGAGTCGCGTTCATCAACTGCATGCCCGTGTTCCTCGCGACGAACAAGGAGTGGGAACGGCGGTTCAAGGAGCGGAACGTTCCGATCATCGGCGATGACATCAAGAGCCAGGTCGGCGCGACGATCTCCCACCGGGTCCTATCGAAGCTCTTCGAGGACCGGGGCGTGATCATCGACCACACCTACCAGCTCAACTTCGGCGGCAACATGGACTTCAAGAACATGCTCGAACGCGAGCGGCTCGAGTCGAAGAAGATCTCGAAGACGCAGTCGGTCACTTCACAGATCAGCTCTGGGATCGATCCGGAAGACATCCACATCGGTCCGTCGGACCACGTCCCCTGGCTCAAGGACAGGAAGTGGGCCTACATCCGGATCGAGGGCAGGGAGTTCGGCGACATCCCGGTGAGCATGGAGCTCAAGCTCGAGGTGTGGGATTCGCCGAATTCGGCCGGCGTCGTGATCGATGCGGTGCGATGCGCGAAGCTCGCCCTCGACCGCGGGGTCGGCGGGGCGTTGCTGGCTCCCAGCTCCTACTTCATGAAGTCTCCGCCCGTCCAGTACTCGGATTCTGAGGCGTTCGACAAGGTGGACGCATTCATCAAGAACGAACCCCTGGAAACGCATCCAGTGCTGCAGAACACCAACGGCTCGGCCCACAACGGCCACTCGTCCGGAACCTTCACGATCGATCCGGACCCGGTCGTTCGACCTCGAAGCTAGACCCGGCGTCACCCCCGCGAACCGGCGCATGATGGTCGCGTGAGCGCGCGCGTTCGTCACCTTGCCGGAGTGAAGCTCGAGCGGGACTTCCTGCTCTTGCTCGTTGCCCAGTTCTGTGCTCAGGCGGCAGACGGCATCGCGCAAGCGGGATTCGCTGAAGTCCTGATCCTGGAACCTCTCGGTGAAGCGCCGCTGCGCGTCCTTGGGATCTTCGCCCTCACACTGCTGCCGTACTCGATGATCGCCCCCTTCTTGGGAGTCTTCGTTGACCGGTGGCGGAGGCGCGATCTGATGGTGTGGACCAACGTCGTCCGCGCTGGCATCATCGCTAGTCTTCCCCTGTGGTCCTCGTCGCTGCCCGGGGACGTGGCGCTCTACGCCACGGCGCTTGTGGTCCTCGGCCTCGGCCGGTTGTTCCTGACGACGAAGGGCGCCTCTCTCCCCGTCGTCCTTCACGAGCACCATCTCCTCAAGGGCAACGCCATCTCGGGAGGCGGAGGGATGATCGCAGCCCTCTCCGGGGGGATCCTGGGCATCGCCTTCATCGGGTTGCTGGACACCGGGCCTACGTTCGTGCTCGGCGGGGTCCTCTACACAGGTGCAGCCATCGCCTCGCGCGCCTTGTCCTCGCCGATGGCCCACCCGCACACGCACCTCGAGAAGGTTCGGGAGGCCGTCGCCAGAGTGGCTGGGGAACTGTTCGAGGGGGTGCACCAGGTGTGGATACGCCAGGGGGTTCGTCTATCCCTCGCAGCTATCTTCCTGCTTCGCACGGTCGGTATCTTCGTGGCGATCGCGGCCATCCTCGTGATCAAGAGCGACTTTCCCGCTGCGGCGGATCGCGGCGGCCGATTGAGTGCCAGCGCCCTGGCTCTCGGAGCGGCGGGCGTCGGGGCTTTCATGGGTGCCCTGTCCGCGCCGCCGATAGGGCGCCGACTGACCAAACCCGGTCTCGTGATCCTTGGGTTCGGCATCTCCGCAACGAGTTTGCTTGTGTTGGGGGGCGTCGGCAACCTTCCCGCCATCTTGGGATTGATGTTCGTCGGAGGTTACGGAGCCTTCGTCGCCAAGATCGCAGTCGACGCAACCGTGCAGGAGTCGCTACCGGACGAGGTCAGAGGAAGGGCCTTCTCGCTCTACGACATCCTGTACAACCTGGCGAGCGTCGCTGCGGCTGGAACCATGGTGCTCCTGAGTGGCACGTCGATGCGGATCGTTCTCGTCGGGGCGGGAGGCGTCACGCTTGCGTTGGGCGGAATCATGGGGGCGGCGATGCAACGGGCGGGGCTCCTCAGCGCTCCCGTCCAGAAGGCTTCGACGCGACAAGCATGAACTCGGGGTGGTCGAGGTCGGGGGGCCGGCGCGCGAAGTCACCCGGTTCGACGGACCACACAGCTTGAGGTATCAAGCCGACTCCGATAGCCAGCAGTCTCAGCTCCCTTGGTGTGTAGACGCCGGTCCAGAGGTCCATCTCGTGTTCCCGCCCGGCTTCGTCCTTGATAGTCGTTCGCTCGTGCACTATCCCTTCTGCGGCATCGAACGTGGCGTCCGGCCGGCGGTGATGCGCTTCGAAGTAGGCACTGAACGCGGTGACGACCACGCGACCCGCCGGCTTCGCTGCCTCGGCCAGCCGGCGGAGCACCAACCCATCGTCGGGACCCATCAATCCGAAGGCGCCCTGACAGATGGAGATGACCGCGTCGAACTCGTCGTCGAAGGGCATCTGGCGCGCATCCACCTCGAAGAACGAAGCGGCGACGCCCGCTCGGCGGGCCTCTTCGGCTGCGATCTCGAGAAATCGACCCGAGATATCTATGCCGGTGATCGCATACCCCGCCCGCGCCAGAGCAACGGAATGGCGACCCGGACCACAACCCACATCGAGGATCCGCCCCCCCTCGGGGATGTCAAGAAGGGAGATGAGGAACTCGACCTCTTGCTCGGTTCCTCGCGTGAAGCCGTACCTCAGATACGCGCGCCCGAGGCATTCTGCCACCGCTTCGAAGTAGGGGCCACCCGGATGATCACGGCCCGATGGGCTCATCGCTCTTCTCTTCCTTGGGGGGCACCCGGAGGCCCGGGGGGTCCAGTCCACGGTCCCGCGCCCAGGCATCGAGTCGCCTGAAGGCGTCGTCCTCGCCGAGGATCCCTTCGTCGAGCCGCACCTCCAACAGATAGCTGAGGGCCTCGCCGACGACGGGTCCCGGCTCCATACCTATGTAGGCCATCACCTGGACCCCGTCCAACTCGGGCCGGATGCGAGCGAGCTCTTCCTGCTCGGCCAGGAGTTTGATCCGCTCTTCGAGCTCGTCCATACGTCGGGCGAGCTCCCGAGCCTTGGCTGGGTTCTGAGTGGTGCAGTCGGCGCGCACGAGATCGTTGAGCTTCCCCAGCAAGGGGCCCGCATCGCGCACGTAACGTCTGATCGCGGAATCCGTCCACCCCAGCCTGTAGGTATGGAACCGATGGTGAAGGCGGATCAGCTCTCTCACCACAAGCACTGTCTCGTTGGGAAAACGAAGGGCGCGCAACCGCTTCGCGGCCATCTCGGCCCCCACAACTTCATGATGATGGAAGGTGACTCCGCCGGGCTCGATCCGCCGTGTCTTGGGCTTACCGATGTCGTGCAAGAGGGCCGCCAGTCGCAGCTCCTCGTCGTCTTGTCTCGTTCGTTCGACGACGGCAAGGGTGTGGAGGAAGACATCCTTGTGCTGGTGAACCGGATCCTGCTCCAACTTCAGCGCCGAAAGTTCAGGAAGGAAAAGTTCGGCGATCCCGGTCCGGTCGGCAAGCTGCAATGCGTTTCCGGGCTTGCCCCCCATGATGAGTCGCGTGAACTCATCTCGGATCCTTTCCGCTGACACAGTGGCCAATTTCTCTCGAAGCGCAGAGATCGCGGTAAGCACTTCCTCGTGAACCTTGAAGTCGAGCTGAGAGGCGAACCGGAAGGCGCGCAGCATCCGCAACGGATCGTCCGTGAAGGAGGCGCTCGGCTCGATCGGCGTCCTAAGCAAACGCGCGTCCAGATCCTTTAACCCACCGAACGGATCGACGGCCTCTTTCTCGGGCAGCCGCAGAGCCATCGCATTGACCGTGAAGTCCCGGCGAGAGAGGTCGGAGTCGATCGTGGGAGCGAACGCCACCTCTGGATGACGGGACTCGGGCGCGTATGTCTCCGTGCGAAAGGTGGTGATCTCCATACGCAACCCAGAGATCCGAGCACCCACCGTGCCGAACTTCATCCCCTGCAGCCAGGTCGCCTCCGCCTCAGGCTGAACGAGTTCCAGGGTCCGCTCCGGAGGAGCGTCGGTAGCGAAATCAAGATCCTCGTGCGGACGGTCGAGAAACGCATCCCGCACGGTCCCCCCAACCAGGAAGAGCTCCTGCGATGCGTCGCGGAATCGCTCCGCCAAGCCTAGCACCGGCGATCCAGGCTTCAGCAACTCGTCGAACGCAACGCGCGCGGATTTCCCTTGAGGTTTGGACACGCGCCCAGCGTACGTTTAGTCGCCTCGGGAAGGCACACTTCTTGTGCCGAGGATGGACTACGAGATCGGCTGAAGTCCCTCTTGGCGGAGAGCGATCTGGAAGTCGTGCGGGTTGGTGGCGGCGGTCATGGCTTCGTCCAGGGTGATCAGGCCCGCTCGATAGAGGTAGAGCATGGCTTGATCGAACGTCTGCATCCCGTAGAAGTCGGACTCGGCAACGAT
The DNA here is from genome assembly GCA_030913945.1 of Actinomycetota bacterium. GTDB lineage: Bacteria > Actinomycetota > CADDZG01 > CADDZG01 > WHSQ01 > JACCXF01. Next base: position 5,409 of record JALZOM010000162.1, on the reverse strand, counting down.
GTCGTGGATCATGTGCGTCTGCTCGGCGTTCAGGATCAGATCCCGGATGCGACCGTTCATCACGAGCACCTCGACGGCGGGAACCAGTCCGCGAGCATCCGCTCTAGGCACCAGGCGTTGCGAGACGATGCCCTTGAGAGAGCCTGCCAGAGAAACCCTGATCTGCTTCTGCTGGTGCGGGGGGAAGAAGTCGATGATGCGGTTCACGGTCTCGGACACGTCGGTGGTGTGCAAGGTGGAGATGACGAGGTGACCGGTCTCGGCGGCCTGGAGAGCGGCTTTCACAGTCTCGGGGTCGCGGATCTCGCCAACGAAGATGACATCCGGGTCCTGGCGCATCGCTGCGCGCATCGCTGTGGCGAAGTCTTCGGTGTCGTGGCCTATCTCGCGCTGGTTGACGATCGCCTGCCGATCAGCATGCAGGATCTCGATCGGATCCTCGATCGTCAGGATGTGACACGAGCGAGTGGCGTTGACGTGGTTGATCATCGCGGCGGTAGTGGTGGTCTTGCCGGAGGATGTGGGCCCGGTGACTAGCACAAGGCCGCGCTGCTCATCCGCCAGCGTTTTCACGGACGGAGGCAGGCCGAGGGTGTCGAACCCAGGACTACCCGGAAGGACGCGACGGGCGGCTATGGCCACGCTGCCACGCTGAAGGAACACGTTGACGCGGAATCGCCCCAGGCCGTGCTCGGAGTAGGCGAAGTCGATCTCTCCCCGCTCCTTGAACGCTGTGGCCTGGGCCTCATCCATCAGCTCCATGGCCGCTCGTTCGCAATCCGAGGACGACATGGCGGGAAAGTCGGTCTTCGACAAGCGTCCGCTGACCCGCACGTAGGGGGGGCCCCCCGCTTTCACATGGAGGTCCGACGCCTTCTTGTCCACAACGAACCGGAGGAAATCGTGGACGTTGCGCTTCTGGGCGACTGGTTTCTCGTTCATCAAATGATGGCCCCTTGCGGCGTGAGTGGGTGGGCGTACCCCCTTTTCATCGGCAGCCCCCAGGGCCCTATTGAGTGCCAAAGTGGGGACCGGAAATGGCTCCTGGTCGTTTTCGTCCGCCCCTCCCATGGGTAGGTAGAGCAGGACGAATCAAGCAGCACTTGACCCCGTGGGGAGGCCGTCGGATGGAAGAGAAGCGCACCAAGATGTCGAGAGCCGAGGCGGGCCGCAAAGGTGGACGAACCACCAAAGATCGGTACGGCGACGAGCACTTCGGGCGGATCGGCCGGATCGGCGGCAAAAAGGGTGGCGAGACCACCAAGCAGCGATACGGGTCGGAGTTCTATCAGAAGATCGGCCGCATCGGGGGCTCCAAGTAACGTCCGCGGCCCGATCTTGGGCCACCTTCCACGCTAGGAGGGGGGCCTTTCTTATGCTGTCCCCCACATGTCACTCCTCTCTCGTCGCGCCCCGCGTTGTTTCGCGCTCGTCGTTGCCGCCCTTGCCCTCGTCTCGCTAGCCGGCGCCGGGACACCGGTCGCCGCTCAGGGAGGGCTCGTCGAGACGCCGGTTCACCTAGTCCTCACCCGCCAGCCACCGTGGCACGACGACTCTGGGCCTCTCGACATCAAGGTGCGGATCGAGAACGACAGCGTGGAAGAGCTCACCGGTTTCACTCTTCAACTGATCCGGTACGAGCGACTGACGAGCCGCACCTCGCTCGAGGAGAGCTTCGATGGAGGATTCGGACCCACTTACGCGTTCCCGAAAGAGTTCCAGCGCGCCATCGGCCCGGGTGGGACCGAGTCGGTCCGGCTGGAGGATCCGATCTCCACGCTGTTTCCCCTGGGTCCGGGGGAGGCCGGCGTGTATCCGCTCACGATCGCCGTTCTGGATCCGACCACCGGCGAGACGCTCGATGAACAGCACACTCAACTCATCTACTACCCCAGCAAGCCGGAGACCAGATTGCTGCTGGTTCCGGTTGTGCCGCTCAACGATGTTCCGGCGAGGGCGCCCGACGGCAACTACCACGAGGACGTTTCGAGCGGTGGATGGCCTCTCGAAACCGGGCTGCGGCTCGACGGCTGGCTCGATGGATTGCTGAACGCGATCCAAAAGGGATCCGGCGACCTTCACCTGGGTCTTGCGCCCACGCCCAGGCTGGTCGAGGAGATCGCAGACATGGCCGACGGCTACACGAAGGTCTCCAGCGGATCCGAGGTCGAGAAGGTCCCGGAGGATTCGAACGAGGCCAGAACCGCGGCCGCGTGGCTCGATGATCTGACCGACGCCCTCGACTCGGAGGGCGTCCAGCCCCTGCTGGTCCCCTATTCCTTCCCCGACCTCCCCGCTCTGGTGAGCGAGCTCGAGAGCGCGGACCGGCAGGTGAGCACCGGCCAACAGGTGATGGCCGATCACGCGGACTCCGTCATCAACGCCCGCTGGTTGTTCCCGCCGGGGGGCAGGCTGGACGCCGGAGCGCTCGACGATCTACGGATCAGCGGCATCGCGGCGCGAACCTTCTTCTCGCCGGATTCACTCGAAGGATCTGACAACCCGCTCAACGGTTGTCCGGAGCAATCGCCGTCATTCACGTGTCCCGTGCGCGTCCGATCCGAAGCGGAGGAAGCCGTTGGTTACGTGGCCGATGGCAACCTCCAGGCTCGTCTCAGCGCATTGGAGCGAGAGGGCGAGAAGCAGGTCATGCTGCAGCGCTTCTTCGCCGAGACGGCCATGATCCGGGAGGAACTTCCTGGAGTCTCCGACCGGGTCATCCAGGCGACGATCCCCGTCGGCTGGCGTCCAGGGCCCGGCCTCTCGCGACGACTCTTCCGAGGGCTGGCCTCGGCTCCATGGCTCCGCACGCTTACGCCCAGCGAGGGTCTGCGGCGGGCTCGACCGCAGATCCGGGGGGTCGTGCCCAACCTGCCCGACTCCAGCCTTCAACCAGACGAGAGCTACTACGCGCAGGTCTCCGAAACGCAGGCGGTGGTCGAGCAATTCAAATCGATCGGTCCTCCGGAGGATCTCCTGGTCCGCCTGCGACGCAACCTCCTCGTGGCACAAAGCCGGTCGTGGTGGGTCGATGCTTCTCGCCTGGAAGAAGGACGGGAGTACGCAACGCGCGCGGCCGAGGAAGTGGCAGACGAGTTCTCCAAGATCAGGATGAGCGGGCGGGATGCGATCACCCTCACGTCAAGAGAAGGCCCCGTGTCCTTCGTCGTCTCGAACGACACGGGCTACAGAGTCACGCTCGATTTCAAGCTTGCTTCTCAGCAGCTCCGGTTCGAAGACGAGGCTTTCACCGAGACGATCCCCCCCGGTAACAGGATCATCCAGCGTCAGGCGACCGCCCAATCCAGCGGAACCTTCGCGATGGACGCCCTCGTGGAGACGCCGGATGGATCGCCCGTTACCCAGAAGCGCATCTACATCCGGTCAACGGAGCTGAATCGGGTCGCCTTGGGCCTGACGATCGCAGCTCTCTTGTTCGTGGTCATCTTCTATGCGTTGCGCGCGGTCCAACGTCGCAAGCGCGCAGTGAACGGGCAGCCGACCGAGACGACGTCCGCTTGAAGTCCCTAGCACGGGCGACCGCGGTGATGTCGATCGGCACTGTGCTATCGCGCGCCACGGGGCTTCTGAGACTTGCGGCGATCACGGCGACGCTCGGTATCGTGACGGAAACCGGAGGGCTCGCAGACACATACAACTTCGCGAACACGGCTCCCAACATCATCTACGAGTTGGTCCTTGGCGGGATCCTGACCTCGGTCTTCGTTCCAGTATTCGTCGAGCTCCTCGAGAAAGAGGGTCGAGAGCGCGCATGGGAGGTAGCGAGCGCCATCATCAACGTGTCGCTGGTAGTGCTGACGGCCATCGCGATCCTCGGGATGCTCGCAGCACCCCTGATCGCGGACATCTACACCTACCGGCTGGACGACGCCCAGGCGGCCGTGGCGCAGCCCGCCATGAGCTTCCTCCTGAGACTGTTCATCCCTCAGATCATCTTCTACGGACTGGCTGCGATGACGGCCGGGTTGCTCAACGCGCACAAGCGATTCGGGGCTCCCATGTACACCCCCGTGTTGAACAATCTCGCCGTGATCGCGATCTTCATCGCGTTCCACCAAGCCTACGGAAAGGTGACCCTCGAGGAGATCACCACCAGTCAACTGCTCCTGATAGGTCTCGGCACCACCGCCGGAGTGGCTCTCATGGCTCTGGCGCAGCTTCCATTCCTTCGCGGGCTGGGCCGTTATCGACTCACTGTGGCGCTGCGTCACCCTTCCGTCCGAAAGCTGGCGAAGCTCTCGGTCTTCGTGCTCGGTTACGTCGTCGTCAATCAGATCGGTTACTTCGTCGCTCAGATCCTTGCGAGCAGCGAAGTAGGCAACTACTCCGCCTACATCACCGCGTTCACCTTCTTCATGCTTCCGCACGGCCTCTTCGCGGTTTCGGTAATCACCGCCCTGCTACCCGGCATGAGCGAGGACGCGGTGCACGAACGGTGGGACGGGTTTCGATCGCGGCTCTCGGTTGGCGTGCGCGCAACTTTCTTGCTGATCCTCCCCGCCGCAGTGGGCTACTTCGTTCTCGGTGAACCCATCGTGCGTCTTCTCGAACGCGGAGTCGTCTCCGAGCGCTCGACCGAGCTCGTCGCCTCGGTCCTCCGCTTCTTCGTTGTCGGTTTGGTCCCTTTCTCTCTCTTTCAGCTGTTCCTCCGCGCTTTCTACGCGATGCACAACACGAAGACGCCGTTTCTCATCAACTGCGCATCCGTGGCCCTCAACACCGCCATCAACATCCCGATGTACGTGTGGTTCGGCGTGCGCGGGCTAGCGGCCGGGCACGCGGTCGCCTACGCGTTCGGCGTGACGCTGCAGGGGCGCTACCTCAGTCGCAAGATCGGGGGCATCGATGGGCGCAGGATCCTAAGGAGCTTCCTTCGCATAGGGGTCGCAGCCGCCGGTATGGGGCTACTCGTGTGGCTGGCCTCACGAGGGGCGGAGAACATCTTCCCCACAGAGGATTTCGGGGGCCAGGTGGCTGCGGTCGTTGCCCCCGTCGTGGTCGGAGTGGTGACCTACCTGGGGCTCGCAGCCGCACTGAGGGTTGAAGAATTGAATCTCGTCAGGGGGATCGCCTCCAGGCGATTGGGTCGAAAGTCGAGCTAATAACCGCCCCCCGGGGCGCCGATAAGGAAGACATGGTTTCCCTGACAGACGAGCGCGGCGTCGTTATCGACTGGCTCGCCAAGATGATCCTGATCCTCGCCATCCTCGGAGTTCTGGCGTTCGAGGCCGGCGCCTTGGCCGTCAATTACTTCGGCCTCGACTCGAAGGCCAATGAGATCGCTCTCGAGATCGCTACTGATATTCAGGACGGAGCTCTGCCGGAGACCAACGATCTCGTCATCGAGAAAGCTACCCGCGCCCTGGCAAGGGAAGCAGACGCGAAGCT
>JALZOM010000124.1 GCA_030913945.1 Actinomycetota bacterium | reverse complement strand
CAGTTCGACGACTCGCTCCCCCTCCGAGTGTCGTCTGGCGGCACCCTGGACCTAGATGGGGAGCCCTCGACCGAGGAGATGATCGCTGCTGCCCGGGACCTCGGTTTGGACCTGGTCGACCACCGGTCGCGCCATCTCTCCCAGATCGACCTGCGCAACGCGGACCTGATCCTGGGGTTCGAGCTGAACCACGTCGCGGCAGCGGTCGTGGACGGCGGGGCGTCGTCGGACAAGGTCTTCTATCTGAGAGAGATCGTCCGGCTTCTCGAGGGGATCCCATTCGCGGACCAAGCCGATCCCGAGGCCGGCGCTAGGGACCGCATCCGCCGCGCCGACGAACTACGTTCTTTCGACCGCTCTCACCGGGCCGGAGAGAGCATCCCCGACCCCTTCGGGGGCTCCGCGCGCGTCTACGCCGAAACCGCCGGAACAATCCTGGACCTCTGTGGCCGGCTCGTTGCCGGGTTGTTTGGGACCACAAGCGTCCGGGACCAGACCTGACGGTCAAGTCCTGCGCCGTTACCGTGGCCCGAGCGAATACTGACGAGTCGTAGCGAATACTGACGAGTCGTAACGAGACGTAACAGGAGGAGGAGGAGGAGGCATGAAGGTTCGATCCCTCGACCAGATGGGAACCACCGGGCTTTTCGCCGGGCTCCCCCGCTATGACTCCATCGACGCAGGATCCGGCTGGCTCACGGCGCTGCAAGACGTGTCGGCGGACGAGTTCCTGGAGGACGGCTCGAGTTCGGCCGACCTCGTCCTGTCGACGAGCGGCCTCTCCCGCTAGCGGCCTCCCGGCCGTTCGGCCGGGACCAACCGGCTCGCTCAGAGAAAGACTTCGATGCCGGCCGCGGTATCGACGCGATTCTTCCGAGCCTCGTCGCGCCCCGCACCACCTACGAGGTCCGCCAGTATTCGGGCCCCCGTTGATCTCGTCGTTCCCGATGCCTCCGAAGATCTCATCCAGGCCAGAGCCCCCCGTGATGATGTCGTTGCCATCGCTACCGCGATGACGCTTGCTTCGACGATGGGACCGGCGACGATCCTTCGCCCCGCCTGTCTCCGGGCGAGGCGTTCAACAACACTCCGCAGGCATATCGCGACCGCCCCTGCTTCACGGAGGCGCCGGACGGTTACGAGGGCCCCTACCGTCAAGGCGCCTTCGGAGCCCACGGGATCCACTATCTGTTCCTCAGTGACACGGACAACGGCACCTCCACCGAGGCCCTCACCGAGATCGACGGACAGCAGTTTCAATGGGCCGTGCGGACGGCCGCCCCTACCAACGTCGGCGATAACTACGCCAACACGGCCAAGGCACCGCTGGTGCCGCTGGCCACAACTCAGCCGTAGGGGATCGGGCCGCGGCCCCCGGCCCGAATGAAGGCTCGGCGATGGGAATTCGACCGAAAGCGACACGCGGGTGGCCCCCGAGGCCGAGTCTGGTTAGGTTGGCCGGCAGGGACGGGGACGAAAGCGGAGTATCCCCTCGACGGGAAGATGTTCGACAGGCTTGGGGTGAAGGGAGCCGGATGAAGTTAGGCACGAACCTGAGGCGGTTGAGACTCCAGCGTGGCCTCACGCAAAGGCAGCTGGCGGAGCCCGCCTACACGGATGCCTACGTCAGCACGATCGAAGCCGGTCGCCGCCAACCCTCGCGGGGCGCCCTCGAGCACTTCGCCGGGAAGCTCGAAGTCACCTACGAGGAACTGGTTTCGGGCATCGATCCGGGCGTCCCCGCGCAGCTCGAGCTAGATCTACACGAAGCACGGAGGATGCTCGCCCAGGGTCACCTCGAGAGCGCGCGCTCCGCGTACGAAGCGACCCGCTCGACGACCGCCCGCTTCGGACTTCGGCGTCTAGAGACGACCGCGGAGTGGGGGTTGGGCATGTGCGACGAGCGCGCCGGCCACTTCGAGTCGGCCATCGAGCACTACGATCGGGTGCAGGACATCCTCGGGGCTAAGGATCTGATCGCTGGGGTACAAGCGCTCGCCAGCAAGGCTCGCGTCCTTCTGATGATGGGTGACGTTCGGTTCGCGATCCACATCCTCGAGGATCGCCTGCAGCGGTTGGTGACGGACGGATTGGGCGACCCCGATTCCCTGGTACGCCTGCACGCAACGCTCGTTGCGGCGTACTTCGAAGCAGGCCTCTACAGGATGGCGCACGCTTCCGCGGAAGAGGCTCTCCGGCTCGCGCCCAAGGCGACCGATCTCGAGAACCTTGCGAACATGAACCTGAACGTCGCTCGAGTATCACTGCAGAAAGGTGACATCCCCCAGACGCACGACTTCCTGGGGCGGGCCGAGCTCCTCTTCCGCCAACTCGACCTCACCGATCAGCTCAGCCGCGCGCATTTCGCTCGCGGCTACGTGTTCAGCCGCCAGGGAGATCTGGAGGGCGCGCGCGAGGAGTTCGAAACGGCGCGTAGGATGCTCGATTCCGTCGACAGCCCGATCGAAGCTGCCCGAGTGACAACCGAGTTGGCGCGCGTCGCTCGCATCGAAGGGCATCTCGATCAAGCGCGCGCCATGTTGCAAACATCCATCACCGCTCTTCGAGACTCGGATCCCGCCGAGCTCGGTCAGGCCCATAGGGAGCTCGGCCTGTGTCTCGTGCAGTCCGACGATGTCGGTGCGGAGAAATCCTTCCGCCACGCCATCGATTTGTTCGATCGCTCGGATGAGCCGGTCGAGATGGCAGTGACATATCGGGCGCTCGGCGAGCTATTCGAGGGGCGCGGCGATATCGAGGCGAGTTGCGAGTCCTACCGCACCGGTCTCCAAGCGCTCGAGCGCGCCCTGTAGCCACAAAAGGAAATGCCGGCGGTCCGAGAAAGGGAGCCGCCGGCGAGAAACCAACCTTTTAGCGCTTCGCTGACTTGCCTGTTGCTCTTGCTAGTGCCCCGGGGCGACCCGGGTCTTGCGCTCTAGGTCATGTATCGGCTTGCGGCGAGCCCGTCCTGAAGCTCATACGCGATCTTTTTCTTCCCATTCTGGGGCGAGCTAATCGCCCGGTTGCCGCATCGGGGCGACCTCGCCACGCCGGGACCACCCAGGATTTAGGGTGAGTGCCACCCCTACGTTGGGAAACCCCCATAACGAGAGGAATCTCATGCCCGAAGCAGTCATCGTGTCCGCTATCCGTACGCCGATCGGCCGAGCGAAGAAAGGCGCGTTGCAGGACGTGAGGCCGGACGACCTCGCCGCCTTCGCGGTCCGTTCCGCGGTCGATGCGGTGCCCGGACTGGATCCGGGCGAGATCGTCGATGTGATGATCGGGTGTGGCTTCCCGGAGCAGAAGCAAGGGATGAATCTCGGCCGGCGCGTCGCCTTGCTGGCCGGCCTGCCGGAGCACGTGCCCGGCACGACCGTCAACCGTTTCTGCGCCTCGTCGCTCCAGACAACCCGGATGGCTTTCCACGCGATCAAGTCGGGCGAGGGAGACGTGTTCGTCGCGGGCGGTGTGGAATCGATCAGTCAGGTGGATGGCTATCCCAAAGATCTCGACGAGCTCCACCCCAAGCTGTTCGGGGATGACGCCGACATCGCTAACGTCTACATCCCGATGGGGATGACCGCGGAGAACGTGGCCGAGAGTTACGACGTGTCTCGCGAGGACATGGATGATTTCGCGCAACGCAGCCAGGAGCGCGCCGTAGCGGCCCAGGAGTCGGGCTTCTTCGATAGAGAGATCACCCCTTATACGAAAGACGATGGCACCGTCGTGTCCCGAGACGATGGGCCGCGCGCAAGCTCGACGCTGGAGAAGCTGGCCTCGCTCGCACCTGCGTTCAAGCCCGATGGGGTCGTCACTGCGGGCAACTCCTGCCCCTTGAACGACGGTGCGGCCGCACTCGTGATTATGAGTGACGAGCGCGCTGCACAGCTCGGCGTGACACCGCTGGCCAGGATCATCGCCTCCTCCGTGTCCGGTGTGGCGCCGGAGATCATGGGCGTGGGGCCGATCGAGGCCATCCGCAAGGTCCTCAAGCAGGCTGACATGTCGATCGAAGACGTTGACGTCGTCGAGCTCAACGAGGCGTTCGCCGCGCAGGTGCTTCCGGTGACCCGCGAGACCGGTATCGATCCTTTCTCCGACAAGCTGAATCCCCATGGGGGCGCGATCGCGCTGGGTCATCCCTACGGGATGACGGGGGCCAGGATCATGTGCACGCTTCTGAACGATCTGGCGACGGATGACGGGGCTATCGGCCTCGAAACGATGTGCGCCGGCGGGGGGCAGGGGATGGCCATGCTGGTCGAGCGCATCTCATAGCACCCGCCCGGCCAAACCTGGCGAGACACCCGATTCAGTCGTAGATTGGGCACGTGCATGGGGATAGGGGGAGTCGGGCGCGCCATGAATGAGGCCGAACCTCCTTTCGACCTCACCTCTCTGGGGATCGGGAGGCTTTTCGAGTTCATCCCCGACGGCATCATCGTGGCCGAACTCGACTCGGAAACGATCATCGGGTTCAACGGTGGCGCCGAGCGGATCTTCGGCTATGCGACCAAGGAAACCCAGGGCATGCCGCTCGAGCGCCTCGTGCCCAAGCGTCTGCGCAGCGCGCACCGCGCGGGCATCGCAGCCTTCCGGTCGACCGGCAGCGGCCGGCTCATCGATACGGGGGCGCCCGTCGAGCTGCCGGCTCTGCGACGGGACGGAAGCGAGATCACGATCGAGCTGACTTTGGGCCGCATCGCTTCGACCGAGGTGTCCGGCATCTTCGCGATGGGCCTCGTCAGAGACGTAAGCGAACGCAGGCGACTCGAAGCCTTTCGGGACGACTTCATCGCTAACGCCGCACACGAGCTACGAACCCCGGCAACCGCCCTGCTGGGCTTCGCGGAGGTCCTTCGAAGATGGAAAGAGATGCCGGAAGAGCGCGTCGGCACGGCGATCGAAGCTCTCAACCGGCAGGCGGAGCGTCTTCGAGTGTTGTTGGCGTCGATGCTCGACATCAGCCGTCTCGGGCGAGGCACATTCGAGGTCCACAAGGAACGAGTGGACCTCACATGGATCGTCCACCGATCGCTCGAGGCGACTCCGCTCGTCGGGAAGGACGTCCGACTGGCGCTGCCCGAACGCATGATGGTCATCGGCGACGCCCTACGGATCGAGCAGGTCGTCACGAATTACCTCACGAACGCGCAGCGTTACGGAGGCGCCAAAGTCTCCATCGAAGGCACCGCCTCCGATGGAGCCTGGATCCTGTCGGTCTCCGACGATGGGCCGGGCGTTCCCCGCTTCCTGGTCGAGAACCTCTTCCAACCCTTCCATTCCGGCACCGATGCGACCACTCATGGCGGATCCGGATTGGGGCTGGCGATCGTGCGGATGCTCGCCGAGGCGATGGACGGAAAGGCGTGGTACGAGCCCATCGAGCCCCAAGGAGCCCGCTTCTCGGTGCGCCTACCGGAGGCGGGCTGACCCGGCGCGAGGGCGGCGACCTGCTCCCCCCGCTTGTGCTCCGCGTCTCCCTCCCGTAGCGTCTGTGGTTCATGGACCGGCGAAACTTCCTTCAGGGAGGGGTCGCCGCCACGGCTGCAGGGCTCGCCTCGGTTCTGTTCGCATCACGATCGGCCGCAGCGGCGAGGACCCTCATATACGCGGACGGCTTCGGCCGGTCCGAGCTGAGAGGCTGGGGTAAAGCCTGGTTCTCGCCGCGCCAGGATGCCTACTGGTCGATGCGGCTCGGCCAGGCCCTCTACGAACTACCGCGTCCACAACATGGGGCCGCCGACTTCAGTCCGAATCCGGTCCTGCTTCTGGATCACGATGTCGGCGACGTCGAGATCACGGCCATGTTCAGTATGGATAACCGGCGGGCCAGGGTTGGGATCTGCGGGCGCACCAGCACCTATGACGACGGCTACACCGCTTATTTCGACGGTGCCAACATCCAGATCTCTCGCTACACGTTGCGTGGCGAGCGCAAGCTGGCCAAAGCGTCATTCGTCACGACGCGCGGCGTCATCTACATGATCCGTTTGCGTATCAGCGGTAAGAACCCCGTGCGCCTCAAGGCGAAAGCCTGGAGAGCCGACGCACCCGAGCCTCGGGGGTGGACGACTTCGGTTATCGACTCGGCACCAGATCGGGTAACGGGCTCGGGCAGCACGGGATTCCTATTCATGCACGACAAGGTCTACCGACGGCCCTTGCGCGTTTGGGCTCACGCGTTTCGGGTCACCTCGCTTGAGAGCCCGGCCATCACGCCGCCGGCGATGGCGTTCCAGTTCGCGGGGCGCACCGAAGCAAAGGCCGATAACAAGCACCGAACGCTGCTTGTGTGCCGTTCGAACGCTCCAGCCGACTCCGTGGACTTCCAGGTATCGACCGATGCCGGATTCTCCGAGTACGTAACCGTTCCGGCGCAGGAGCATTCGGCGGACTCGTGCATCTCGAAGACCTGGCTGGATGACTTGGAACCCGGCCGCACCGTTTTCTGGCGCACTCAGGCCATTCGCAAGGACGTCGTGGCATTCGGCCCCCTTCGCTCTTTTCGCACCCCCCCGCCGTCCGGAAGTGGAATCTCCTTCGCGTTCGGCTCGTGTACGAACCTGTGGGTGTCTCACAACTCCTTCGTTCAAGCCGCCGAGCTGGATCCGGACTTCTATGCACATCTCGGTGATTTTGGTTATCCGGCGACGTGGAACGGATCCGCCATGGCGGCCCGGGGCGACTGGTATCAGGATCGCTGGACCAGGATGCTGGCGGCGCCCGAGATGGGACTCGTACATGACAAAGCTTCGTTTGTGATGATGCAAGACGACCACGACTACGGCGGAAACAACACGTGGTCGCAGACAGTGAAACCGTTCTCGGTCACCGCCTGGGATGAGATAAGCGGCAACGACGGGGCCCGCTGGTTCGACCTTCGGTATGGAGACCTCCATGCCTTCGTCACCGACACTCACGTTGCCTCCGACGACCCCGCTGCGCCTGATGGGCCGAACCACTCCTGTCTCGGATCGCGGCAGAAGGCGTGGCTGAAGGAGGCCATGGCGGCCTCGGACGCCCCCGTCCTTGCGGTATTCAGCACGCGGCCCTTCTGGGGGGCAGGGAGCGGGCCCGGATGGAAGTCGTCGTTCGCCCACGAACGAGAAGAGCTGTTCGCCCATTTCCACTCGCTGCAGGTCCCGGGTCGCCGAATCATCGCTCTAACCGGTGACGCACACGCTCAGTTCATAAGCCGGCATCCGGCCCCGGAACAGGACGGCGAGCCGATCTACGAGTTTTGCTCGTCGGGGACCGATCGAGGCGACACGACGACCCTGGGACAACCCCTCGGGGACTCGGCCGGCCGCTTGGACCCGCTGCGTGCCCGGAAGCTCGCCCACGCGTTCGGCTTCGTCGATATCGCTGAGGGTGGTCCGGGCCGGCTGGTGAGGCTCCGCTGCATCTCGTCCGAGACCGGCACCGATCTCTGGCCCCCGCTAGAGTTGCCTCTCTAAGAGTTTGGGTGGGGGGCGGCAAGGCAATACATCCTCATCAGCAGGGCAACCCTGCCGGGGCCGCCCTGCGTAGGGAGAGGTAGAGTTCAGGCCTGTAAAGAGTTTACGAGCAAGGGGGACGTCTTGGCCGAGATCTCGATGAACGATGTCACCAAGCGCTACGCGGATGGCACCCTCGCGGTCGAGGACCTGAACCTCGACGTCGAGGACGGCGAGTTCATGGTCCTGGTGGGTCCTTCCGGCTGCGGGAAGACAACCGCCCTGCGGATGATCGCGGGCCTCGAGTCGATCAGTGAGGGCGAGGTAAAGATCGGGGACAAGGTCGTGAACGACGTTCCCCCGAAAGATCGCGACATCGCCATGGTCTTCCAGAACTACGCGCTGTACCCCCACATGTCGGTCCGCGACAACATGGCCTTCGGTCTGAAGCTCGCCAAGACCGACCAGGGCGAGATCACTAAACGGGTCGAGGAGGCCGCCAAGGTGCTCGGTCTCGAGGAGTACCTGGACAAGAAGCCGCGGGCCCTGTCCGGCGGGCAACGTCAGAGGGTGGCCATGGGTCGCGCGATCGTCCGGAACCCCCAGGCTTTCCTCATGGATGAGCCTCTCTCCAACCTCGACGCCAAGCTGCGAGTTCAGATGCGGTCAGAGATCTCGCGCATCCAGGCCGACCTCGAGGTGACTACCGTCTACGTGACGCATGACCAGGTCGAAGCCATGACGATGGGCGACCGGGTCGCCGTCATGCGCAAGGGCGAGCTCCTGCAGGTCGGCACCCCCCCAGAGCTGTTCTCGAACCCCAGGAATCTCTTCGTCGCCGGCTTCATCGGTAGCCCGTCCATGAACTTCGCGATGTCCAGCGTCGAGAAGAGCAACGGTGGCTACGCGATCAAGCTCGGGGACCAGTCCCTCAAGGTCAGCCAGAAGGCGCTCGAAAAGCGCCCGGCTCTCGAACGGTACGAGGGCAAGGAGATCATCCTTGGGATCAGGCCCCAGGACTTCGAGGACGCATCCCTGTCGGAGTCACCCGAGGGCTCGCGCGTGAAGGCAAAGATGGATCTCGTCGAACGCATCGGTACCGAGACCCTCGTGCACTTCCAGATCGACGCCCCGATCGCCTTGACCGAGGACATGAAGGAGCTCGCCGCGGACGTGGGCAGCGAGGAGCAGCAGCTCGAGCGCAAAGCGAAGGAAGGCAAGAACGAGTTCGTCGCGACGCTCAACCCGAAGACCCAGGTCAGCGAGGGTGACAACGTTGAACTGGCGATCGACTCGACGCAGCTGCACTTCTTCGACCCCGATGACAGCGCGGGCATCTACGAGCAGAAGTAAACCCCCCGCTGTGAGCGGGCTGCAGGGGGCGTCGCAGGGTTCGTGGCCGCGGATTTACCAACAGCCGCTGCAGCTCCCCCTGTCGGTCTTTCTCGTGCTGTTCGGCGCACAGGTGGTGTGGAGCATGGGCCGGATCGTGCTCGAAGGTGGGGACGGGCTGTGGCTAATCCCCGTCCTGGTGCTGCTCCCGGGCCTCCTGGTGTACTTATTCATGAAGGTCTACCAGCACGTCACGCTCGATCACGACGTGGTGGAGTTCCGCAGTCGATTGAGCCGGGTCCGAATGACACCCGGCGAGATCATCGCGATCGAGAACGATCGCATCGGACGGCCGTCGGTTCGACATGAAGGGGGTCGCCTGATCCTCGGCATCGGAGGAGAGCAGCTGCAGAACTTCCTCCGGGACGTAAAGAAGATGAACCCGGCGATCCGGTTGGGGCCGCCTCGCACCGACGGAGCCTCGCGCTAGTCCGTTAACCGAGGAGAACGGTTCCTCGGCCGATCTAAGCTTCCTCCATCACGATCCCCTGCCACGCGGGGAGCTCGAGGCTCCCGCTCATCGGGCGATCGTCCCATTCCCGGGTGGTGTGGAGGGCGACCCGACCCGGCGGCGCCTCGACCTCGGCGGCGTCATCCGACAGGTTCACGAGGATCCGCCACCGTCCCCCACGCGCCCACGCCCACACGCCCTCGGGGCCGTCTAGTGGGTCGTACGAGCCCCGGGTCAACTCCTGGGAGCTCCGGCGCAGGGTGATGAGAGCGCGCGTCAGGCACAAGACCGAGGACGGGTCCTCCTTCTGAGCCGCAACGTTCGTTCGCCGGTAGTCACCCAGAGGAAGCCATGTATCGACGCTGGCCTCGGTGAATCCGGCGCCTGGGTCGGCGGTCCACTGCATCGGGGTGCGGCACGAGTCCCGTCCCTTGCCCACCGGCCAGAAGCGCAACCCGACGGGGTCCTTGAGATCCTCGTACGCGATCTCCGGCTCGTCCATGCCGATCTCGTCCCCGTAGTAGAGGAACGGGGTCCCGCGCATCATCAGGAGCACCATCAGGGCGCAACGGATCTTCGCATCGTCCCCCTCACACCACCTTCGTGCGAAGCGACCGACGTCGTGGTTCGATCCGGTCCATACGGGCCAGCTGGCCGGCGGGATCATCCCCATCGTCTTCTCGGCGGTGGCACGGAGTGTCGTCGAGTCGAAGTTGGCGTGGATGAATGGAAAGTTGAAAGCCAGGTTCAGCTCGTCGTCCTGCCCGTAGAACTCGACCAGGCGATCCAGGTCGTGAACGTACGTCTCGCCCACAAGGATGCGCTGCGGATCGTAGGTATCGGCCAACTTGCGCCAACGTCTGAGGACGTCATGAGTCTCCGGACGGTTCATGTTGTATACCGGAAGCTGACCGATGTTCCGATAGGATTCCAGATCCTGCTCGGTGGTGGGCGTGTTGTCGCGCAACTCGCTGTCTTTGACGATCGCGTGGGCCACGTCGATGCGGAACCCCGCCACTCCCCTGTCGAACCAGAACCGCAAGATGTCATCGAACTCATCGCGTACCTCGTCGTTCCACCAGTTCAGGTCGGGTTGGTGCTGGAGGAAGTTGTGGAGGTAGTACTGCCCCGAAGCTTCGTCGAGCTCCCACGCGGATTCACCGCCGAAGACGCTGATCCAGTTGTTCGGAGGGGAGCCGTCGTCCTTCGGGTCGGCCCACACGTACCAGTCGCGGTAAGGGGCCTCTCTTCCACTCACGGCGTCCCTGAACCAGTCGTGCTGGTCGCTCGTGTGGTTGGGAACCAGGTCGAACAGCATCCGGATCCCGTGTCGTCCCGCCTCCTCGATCAGCTCCTCGGCATCTTCGAGGGTCCCCAATCCGGGGTCGATGCTCTTATAATCCGCCACGTCATAGCCCCAGTCCTTGTTGGGCGACCGCATGACGGGGCTCAGCCAGATGCCGTCGACGCCGAGCCAGGCGAGGTGATCCAGCTTCCCGATGATCCCGCGCAGATCCCCGACGCCGTCTCCGTTCGAGTCGGCGTACGAGCGCGGGTAGATCTGATACAGGACGCCGTCGCGCCACCACCGGGCGCCCTCTTGAACCATCGGATCCTTGTCCGACTCAGCCCGTTGTCGCGCCTGCTGTAAGGCCGGAGACGATGCGCCGCTGGAAGAACAACACCAGGATGACCAGCGGTGCGGTCATGATGAGAGCGGCCGCCGCTTGCGCGCCGTAGTCCGTCGTATAGATCGTTGCGAACTGCGGGATGATCACGGTTGCGGGCTGGGTTTCCGGCGCGAGCAAGAACGAGTTAGCGAAAAGAAACTCGTTCCAGGCGAAGATGAACGTGAGCAGCCCGGTCGTGATGACGCCCGGCATCGATAGCGGAACGGTGACCTTCCAGAACGCTTGCCATGTCGTGGCTCCCGTCAACCTGAGGAACTCACGGCGGCTCATGTCGCGATGCGACGGTCGCCCCAGCCTCCCTGCCCCCATAAGTCCCCCTCCTTGCTCTGGTGAGTCTGCGCCTTCACATTCCCGCATTGTCGCGCCCCAACCTTCGAACGAGCCTCGCTCACCAGATGGCCCGGCTGGGTCAGTATGGCTGCCATGACTCGTGTGCTGGCAATCGCCGACGAGGTCGATCCCACCCTCTATGGCAGAAATGTGCTGCGGCACGAGGTGGACCTCGTCCTCGCCTGTGGGGACCTGCCGTTCGACTACCTCGAGTTCCTCGTGACCATGCTCAACGTCCCGCTCGGATTCGTCCCGGGGAACCACGATCCGGACCTCCACCCCCCCGACGCGATCGACTCGGCCGACTTCACCAAACCATTCGCATGGCACTGGGACGATCGGGCCAACAAGGGTCCGCAAGGCTGCGTCAACCTGGACGGATGGGTGAAGGAGCTGGCCGGCGTACGGATAGCCGGCCTCGGAGGCTCGATCCGGTACAGTCCCGGACCCAACCAGTACTCCGAGACCCAGATGCGCTCCAGAGCCTGGAGGCTCCGGCTCCGAGACCTCAGGCGGCGCCTGAAGGACCGGCCCCCGGTGGACATCCTCATCACCCACGCTCCCCCACGGGGGGTCGGCGACGGGGACGACCGCGCACATCGTGGATTCCGGTCGTTCCACGCACTGACCGCGCGGATGGGCCCGCGCTTCCTCCTTCACGGCCACGTCCATCCGTACGGTGAGCGCATGCCCGAGCGCCAGATCGGCCAGACGCGCGTGATGAACGTGGTGGGACATAAGGTGATCGAGTTATGAGCTGGGATCCACTGCCGTCGACTTTCGAGAAGGCCAGGCGTAAAGAGGCGTACAGAAGGTTCGCCGGGCTGGTCATCGGGAAACCGAAACCCGAGTTGCCCGAACTGGACGACATCAAGAGCCGGATTCGGTTATTCGCTCAGACCTACGTCGGGCTCCGCCCGATCCCGGTCGCCCGCATCGTCGGCACGGCCGGACGGCGCACCGACTTCACGAAGTCGTGGTTGCCCGCTCGGCCGGAGGTGCGAGACCGCTGGGTGAGGCTCGAGAAGGCTTTCCCCGAGGGCGGGTTCCCGCCGATCGTCGCCTACGAGTTCAACGGCTCCTACTACGTGGTCGACGGCCATCACCGCGTTGCACTGGCGAAACAGAAGAAGATCGATTTCATCGACGCCGAGATCACCCAGCTGCGCGCGCCGTACGCCATCCCCGAGAACGCCGACATCGGGAAACTGATCACGGCCGAGCAGGAGAACCTGTTCTTCTCCGAGAGTGAGCTCGAGAGGGCGCGGCCCGAAGCCCGCATCAAGTTCTCGCTGTCCCGTGGATACGTCGAGCTCCTCGAGATCATCAAGATCCACGGCTATCACCTCATGCGCGAGCGTAACGAGGTCTTGAGCCCCGAGGAGATATCGGGCGACTGGTACGACCGCGTGTACATTCCCACCGTCTGCGCGATCCGGGACGAAGGCTTGACCGAGATCTTCACGGTCACGGAGGCGGACGCCTTCCTCTACATCTGGCAGAGACGGCGCGCCATCTTCCCCGAGCGCGGAGGCATGACCCTCGAAGACACGGTTCGAACGGTCAGCGCGGAGAAAGGTGGGGGCCTGGGCCCCAAGGCGCGACGAGCAGCTCGGCGGCTGCGTCCGCCACACCCCGACGGTGCCTAGTCGGACTCGCCCCCCTGGGCGCGATCCTCGTCGGCCGGGCGTTCGGCCGTGTCCTTCGGCTCGCCCGTGAGGAACGGCGACAGCCGCTCGGGGTCGATCCCATACTGTTCGATCGCTTCCGTCACCTTCTCGGGTTTGATCGCACCCTCCTGGGCCAACGCCGCGAGCGTCGCGACCGCTATGTGCTCGCCGTCCACCTCGAAGTGGCGTCGCAACGCCTCCCGACTGTCGGAGCGCCCGAATCCATCCGTTCCCAGCGGCAAGAACCGGTTCGGTACCCAGCGCGCGATCTGATCGGGCCACGCCGCGATCGAGTCACTGGCTGCGATAACGGGCCCATCTTTGTTCTCGAGGCACCCCGTAACGTAGGACTGGAG
>JALZOM010000123.1 GCA_030913945.1 Actinomycetota bacterium | reverse complement strand
CAGTAGCCCTCTTCGAGGCCCCAGACGCCGCCCGACGTGCCGGCGTCCACGAAGGACACGTCTTTGGTGGCGAGGGCCTGCGCCCGGGCCATGCTGTCCGTGTATCTGGAGTTTCCGCCATCGATAAGCGTGTCACCAGGCTCTAGCAACTCGCCGAGCTCCCTCACTGTCATGTCGGTCACGTCCCCTGCGGGGACCATGATCCAGATCGCCCGAGGGCCCTCTAGCCGGTTTACGAGGTGGCCCAGCGAGGCCGCCCCAATGGCGCCTTCGGCCGCCATTCCCTCGACCGCCTTTTGGTTCACGTCGTAAACGACGACCTCGTGGTGGTGGCGGAGAAGACGGCGGGTCATGTTCGCCCCCATCTTCCCGAGGCCGACCATTCCGATCTTCATGTCGTCTCCTTCCCGGAGTGTGGGTAGCATTATGGGCACTGACAAACCTCGGCAGGAGGAATGCGTGCAGGAGACTCTCGCAGTGCCCGCTATCTCGTGCGATCACTGTAAGCGTGCGGTCGAGGGCGCGCTCGGCGACCTCGATGGAGTCAATGCCGCCACCGTCAGGGTGACCGAGAAGTGCGTCGACGTCGACTACGACCCAGCCGTCATCGACCGAGACAAGATCTTCCACACGCTCCAGGAGGCGGGCTACCCCGTTTCCGTGTAATGGGGTTCCAAGACCTCGTGTAATGGGGTTGCAAGAAATCGGGGGAGGGGGTGACCTCTTAGCCAGCCCCTTCAAGCTGTCGCCCGTCGTGTGGCGAGAAGTCAAAGCATGGGTCCTCGGCACTGGGGTGGGGACTGTTGGGCTCGGCTAACTGCGGCCTTGAGCCATCGAATGGTTCCTTCCGGCCATGTCACGTCGTCCTTGCCGGCTCCTGGATAAGCCAAAAGGGCTAGCTGCCACCTGTTATTGGCGGCCCGGTAGCTCTCCCACGCGGAGTTGCTGTCGTCGAAGAAGAGGGTGTAGCTGTGCTGCTGGCCGATCTCAATTTCCGTTTTCGAGCGCGTGACGTTTGGATCGAAATTCGGAGTGAGCATGGTGGCGTAGATCGTCGATCCGTCCTCATATTCGGGGATGTCGATCCACAGCGCCGTCCCGGTGTCCCGTATGTCCTTCTGCGTCAGCGGGTGACCACCGGGTGCGCCGAAACCAACGAGGACATCCTGCAGCCAGCGTCCTGGGATCGTCTTGCCGTAGCTAGGGTCGTGAGATTGCGGTTCGCAAGCTGGATCATCACTCGCGGGACTCGAAGTATCCCCACCCATGTGGTGCGCTCGTGTGGGGGCGTCGTTGGTGCACGCAGCGAAGCTCAGGATGGCGAGCGCGGATGCCAGAAGGACCTTCTTCATATTGACTAGACGCAGCCCGGCGCCCCTCCGTTCGGGCATGTTCCGCGCCCTCCTAGCTCGACAGCTTGACAATCAGAAACGTGGGATATCTAGCGCTAAGGGTTGCACCTGATGTGCCACATCTCGGGTCGATCGTCAGATGGCCGCGCGACCGTTCCCCTCAGGTAGCGCCGAGCAACTCCCGCTCAGAACGCCGCGCCGAGCACTTCCGATCGCGCGCGCTCTCATCGAGGCCACTCGCATCGAGCGGCGGCCCAACGTCCGCGTGGGCTTGTGGCACATCGGTCCAGGGCTCTGCCACATGGGTCCCCGACGAGCTCGGTGATGGCGGTGCGTTGATCTCGTGTTCGGAACGCGCCCCCGTCTCGGACACCAGCGCGAGGTCGAGTCGTAGTGGGGGATCCGGGCCCGGGTCGTAGCGCCGTCCGCTGCGCCGGAACCAGGTCGCCATCGAGTTGTCGTCGAGTGCGACCCGCCACCCATATTCGTGCACCAGCTTGTGATGGAAACAACAGACCAGCGTGAGGTTGTTGAGATCGGTCGTGCCCCCATGCTCCCAGTGCACGATGTGATGCGCCTGCAGGAACGAACGCGTCCCACAGCCCGGGAAGCTGCAGCCGTGGTCCCGGTAGCGGAGCTGGCGCATGAGCCACGCCGGGATGTTGCGCCCCGCCCGCCCGATCCCGATGGCGTTGCCGTCCCGGTCCTCGAGCACGACCTGGAGCCGGGCATCACACGACAACCGGCGCCCGATCTCGGGATGAACGACCTCGCCGCATCCGAGCGCGCACCCGGGCGCCTCACCGGCAGCGACGTCGACCGAGACCACCGTGGGGTCGGGCACCGTCGGGTCCGCCATCGTGGGCCCGGGCACCGGGGGACCCGCCTGGGACAGCGCGCCGGCGCTCCCCAACATCGTGTGGACCACGACCGTGGCGCGGTCGGCATCGGGGTCCCGGGCCAGCCCCGCCGCGGCCAGGGCCCACAGGGCGTCGGCCCGGCGTTGCTCGATGCGCTCGTCACAGGAGTCCGGCGAGCCCTCGAAACAGAGATCCGGGGGCAGCTCCGGGAGGCGCTCGGCGATCCGGGAGATGGCAGCGGCTATGGCGCTGCCCTGGGCCGCGGGGAACTCCCCGAACAGTCCCATGCGGCCGTCGTTGAAGCACCACCGCAACCCCCGGAAGCCGTCGTGGTTGCGCGCCTCGACGAGGTCGCGCCGCACCGCGAGCTCGGCCTTGTTGCGGACCGCCGCGACCGACACCCGCCGGGCCCACCGGATGAGCCCGTCCTCGCTCTCGTGGGTCGCGAAGCGGGCCAGCTCGAGGACCTTGTCGAGACTCACGACCCCGTCCTCGAGCGCCGCGGAGATCAACGGGAGCCGCTCGAGCGCATGGGCCGCGTGGACCCAGCGCCGTGCGATGAAGTGGGACATGCCGAAACGACCCGAGAGCCACTGCGCCATGTCGCGACAGCCGTCATCGAGCCAGCGCTCGCCGAGGTCCCACTCCCGGACACAAGCCAGCAAGCGCCGCTGGGTCACGCACAGCGCGACGAACAGCGAGTCGAGTTGTTCCAGGACTGCACCTGCGCGGCGGTCGTCAAGCTTCGTCACCTAAAGCACTTCCGTCCTGCGCGGCGCTCGTCAAGCTCTGTCATCAACCATCCGTCCTCTACGAGCCCCTGCTCGTTTCGGACTCGTTCACCCTATCGAACATACGTTCGATAGTCAAGCGCCAAGAAGCCGAATCCCGCCTAGGGATCGCTTTCGACTGAGGGGCTGATGGGGGGCCGAAGGGTCCCCGGATCGAGCATCGGTGCCCTGACAAGCATCGAGCTCGAGTTCGACATGTGTGAAGTCTCACACTCGAGTTCGACATGGGGTGGTGCCCTCGACAGGATTCGAACCTGTGACACCCGCTTTAGGAGAGCGGTGCTCTATCCCCTGAGCTACGAGGGCGGGACGTTCATAACGGTGGAAGAGAACCTTGCCAACAAACTCATCTTCAGACTTGAGTCTAGTCAAGGGCCACCCGCGCTGCGTCCACGCGCCATCAACCTCGCGGCGCACGAAGATCGTGGCGACCCCGTCATCGACGCCTGGGTGCAGCCGCTTGCGACCTCAGAGCGTTTGCCTGGTCCGGCCATGAGAGGTCTCTCATCCGTGTCTAACCCCCGTCTTAGGGCCGCTGGCTACGTTCATTACACGTCAGAACGACAAGAGAAGGGAGTACGAGGATGAGCATCGGAAAGTTGGCGATAGCAGGTTTGGCCGTGGCCCTAGCAGTGGTTACGGGATTCGCTCTACAGTCCGACGGGCCCGGAGTAGTCGACGCCCAGGCGATCGACCTCGACGACCGTGACGACGACGCGCTTCGCAAGCAAGACGACGCGGACGACGAGAACGAGGCCGTCGAAGACGACGATGACGACCGGACGCGCGGCGACGACGGCACCGATGGTGGCAACAACACCGGCGATGGTGACGGGACGCGCGGCAACGACGGAACCAACGGCGGCGACAACACCGGCGATGGTGACGCGACCAACGGCAACGACGGCACAGGCGGCGACAACACCGTGGTCGCTAGCGGCGGCGGCACCGACGATGGTGGCAGTGGCGGCGGAAGCAGCGGTTAGTACACCGACATCTCAGTTGCTATGGACCCAAGGTCCGCCCTTGACTCGACCAGGGTGAGCCTTGGGTTTCTGCCGTCCCGCCTATCGGGTGCTGCGCCGGTGGGCGAACTCTCCGTCCTGGGCTCCCGAACCGAGGACGATCGGCTTCTCAGGGATGCGTATCGCAGCCGGATCCGGGCGCGATATGCCTTCGAGCAGATCATGGCGTGTGACCACGCCCACGAGGTGGCCGTCATCCACGATCGGGACCCGGTTGATGTGGTCCGCCACCATGACGCGAGCGATCTCCGAGATCGGCGTGTCGGATGCCGCCACGACAGCAGGGGAAGTCATGATGCCCTTGATCCTGCGCGCCTCGCGGGGGAGCCCGGCAACCGGCTCGGTCGCACCCGCGCGGTGTGGTCGCCTGAGCGCAAGACGGACCAACGGGTTTCCGAGGGCGTGTGCGAGATCTCGCTCGGACACCACACCGACGACGCGGTCGTCGGCGTCGACCACGGGTAACCCGGAGACGTCGCGAGCGGCTAGGAGCTCGGCGACCTCCTCGAAGAAGGCCTCTTCGCGACACGCGATAGCCGGCGTCGTCATGACGTTCCCAGCGGTCAGCTGCTCAACACGGTCCAGCTCCATGATCTCCCTCCAGGTCCTTGTTCTCCTTATAGTGAGGGAGCCGCGGCCTCCCGTCTACTCTGTCTTCGATGAGCGAGCGACTGGTCGTGATCGGGGGGGACGCAGCGGGAATGAGCGCAGCCTCTCAGGCTCGCCGCCGCCGGGGGCCCGACGACCTCGAGATCGTGGCGTTCGAGAGAGGGAACTACACTTCCTACTCGGCGTGTGGCATCCCGTACTTCGTGGGGGGTGCGGTCGAGGATTTCAACTCATTGATCGCCCGGACGCCCGAGGTTTTCCGCCGGGATCACTCGATCGAGACCCGCATGCGCCACGAGGTCACCGAGATCGACCTCGAGCGGCGGGCCGTGAAGGTTCTGGCCGTGGACGACGGCGCTGAATCGTGGGAGCCGTTCGACGACTTGATGGTAGCCACGGGAGCGGTTCCCATCCGGCCCCCCATCCCTGGGATCGACGTCGAGGGGATCCACGGAGTCCAGACGCTCGACGACGGTCGGACGATCTTCGAGGACCTCGAGAAGAACAAGCCGAAGTGCGGTGTCGTGATCGGCGCCGGCTACATCGGACTCGAGATGGCCGAGGCACTGCGCGCACGTGGGATGGAGGTGTCGGTCGTGGAGAAGGCCGCGCAACCGATGTCCACGCTCG
This sequence comes from Actinomycetota bacterium, assembly GCA_030913945.1. GTDB lineage: Bacteria > Actinomycetota > CADDZG01 > CADDZG01 > WHSQ01 > JACCXF01. Next base: position 11,727 of record JALZOM010000123.1, on the reverse strand, counting down.
ATCCGGAGATGGCCGCGCTCGTCGTGGACGGGATGACGAAGATGGGGATCCGGTTCCTTCCCGAGGAAGGTGTGACCGGGTTCGAAGAGCGCTCGGGCCGCGTGTCGGCGGTCGTGACCGAGGCGCAGACGCTGCGAGCGGACATCGTGATCCTCGGGCTCGGCGTGAGCCCGAACATCGAACTCGCAAGGGGAGCCGGGATCCCGATCGGCTCCGCCGGTGGCATCGAGGTGGATCGGCGTATGCGGACGGGTGTAGACCGCGTGTGGTCGGCGGGGGATTGCGCCGAGAAATTTCACATCGTTTCCCAGGTGGCGGTGACGATCCCCCTCGGCACCCATGCGAACAAAGAGGGACGGGTTGCCGGCATCAACATCGGAGGCGGGTACGCAACCTTTCCCGGCGTTGCGGGAACGGCGATGTCGAAAGTGTGCGAGACGGAGCTGGCGCGCACCGGACTGATCGAGTCGGAGGCGCTGGAGGTGGGCTTCGAGATCGTATCGACGGTGACCGAATCCACAACCCGCGCCGGCTACTTCCCAGGAACCAAGGAGATCCGCACGAAGCTCGTGGTCGATCGACGGTCGGGTCGCCTGCTCGGCGGACAGATCGTAGGTGAGGAGGGCGCTGCGAAACGCATCGACGTCCTGGCTACGGCGGTGTGGAACGAGATGACGGTCGACGAGATCCTCAACCTCGATCTGTCCTACGCGCCCCCCTTTTCGCCCGTGTGGGATCCGGTCCTCATCGCCGCTCGGAAGGCCTGGCAGGCCGTCGAGGAAGCCACGGCGCAGGCGGACTGACGCGCTGCGCTATCGAGGCGGGCCGCCGGCTCAACCTGCTAACAGAGACCTCACAGCCATCGAGAAGACCCGCCCTCCGGGACGGGCCTTTCCTCATTGCCTAAAGCGATTTCGTGGAGTCGCCGACTAACCCTCAACGGAAAGGGTCTTGGCGAATGAGAAACACCCGTACTAGTGGAGCGCGCTCGTGCTTCTGCGCGCTCCTGGCCCTCATTCTGTATGCGCTCCCTCTAACCGGAGTCGCTTCTGCGGCGGTCTGACCGCAGGTACCTACGAGCTGAGGTTCAAAGTGGCAGGCGATCCCGTGACCCACAGCCTGGCTTTCACCCTTCGTGGAGAGGATGGCGCTCAGGCGCCCGCTACGAAACCCGGTAAAGCGTCTCAAACGAAGATAGCGATCACGTAAGCGACGATCAGCAGTAGCCCCGTGAACAGGTGCAGCTGGATGTTCACGCCCATAGAAGCCATCAGTTCATAAGGGCTGTCGTAGTAGGAATCCAGCGCCTTGTACACCCGCCACCCGTAAGGCGCCGTGATGAGGGCAATGAGCGCCCAACGCGTCGTGATGCCGGTGACGGCGCCGATCGCGATGAGCAGGAAAGCCGCGGCTACCGATAGTCCGTACCCCATCACGATGGCGTTCTTCGGGAGGCGCACCACGATCGTCTTCTTCCCCGACTTGGCGTCCGCCGGCTTGTCTGGGATCTGGTTGACGTACAACACAAGCATGATGAGTATCGCAACGGGAAGCGACGCCCAGAGCGCCTCGAAGGAGAAACGTTGGGCGATCACGTAGTAGGTCCCCAGAACCATGATCGGCCCGAAGCCCAGCGCGACGCAGATCTCGCCGAACCCCCGGTGCACAAACTTGAACGGTGGGGCCGTGTAGAAGATCGACAGGAACACTCCGGCGATGCCGATCCACAGGAGCCCTAGGCCCCTGGTAGCGGTGAGATAGATCCCGATCGCGATCCCGATCGCATAGCAAGCGATCGCGACTCGCTTCATGAGGCTCAGGCTCACGAGGCCGTACTGGATCATCCGGGACCCGCCGGAAAACATCGTCGGGTTGACGTTCGCCTCGTCCGCGCCACTGGTTGAATCGAAGACATCGTTCGCAACGTTCAGCCCGAGATGGATGGCGATTCCGCCGATGAGAGCCAGGAGCGTCAACCACCACGCCGAGAACCCGTGGACGCGTGCGACAACCGCCCCGAGAAGGATCGGCACGAAGGTGGCGGTAAGGAACGGAACCCGGGTTGCCAGGAAGAACAGCCAGCCCGCCGACAAGGTCGGCTTGACTGTCTCGCCGCGCTCCTCGCTGAGCTTCTGCATGTATCGGTGGGCCGCCGGCACGCTGCGCTCGCAGAGCTCGAAGAAGGAAAGTCGCTGTTCGTCCCAACCGTGAGTTCGTTGTGGATCGAGCTCCAGAGAACCGTTCACCTTGGTGAGCGGCCCCCAGATGCTGATGTATCGACGCTGGTCGTATCCCACGCCCGGCTGTGGATGCACGTGACTGAACGTGACGTTCACTTCCGCGCCCTCGGCGGGTTCGCTCGGACCGGACGGCCGGTCGAGCCGAATCGTGCCCCGTTCGGGAACCGTTTCGAAATCGGTGGCGACATTCACGGGGTAACCGTCTTCGCTCGTGTACGCGAGTACGGCGTGACCGTACCCGGCGACGTCTTCGAGGAGGGTCTCGTCTCTTACGGTTGACAGCGCCATCAGGCTGCGGCTCCCGTGAGGTCGAAGATCTCCGGCTGGCGATCGGTCCGTTCGTCGCCCCACAGGTAAACGCGTCGCGGTTGGATTTCGATCACGGATCGTTCCCAGAACAGCGGCATCGCGAAGCGCTTCTTCACGAGCTCGGTGATGATGGGCTCCTTCGCGGTCCACAGCGGTAGCACGCTTTCCCAGCCCGAATGAAGGTCATCTTCTACGACTCGTGCGTCACCTTGGATCGTGACGCGCCGGAAAGGCTCGACCGGGGTGGCGGTGGCGTCGGTGATCGTGAGTGAGACGCGCGGATTGGCCTTGATGTGCTCGAGCTTCTTCGAGAAAAGGACGCTCGAAGTCATGTAGATGCGCTCTCCGTCGTACAACGGGATGAGCGGGTAGGTGACGGGCCGCCCTTTCGGGTCGAGCACCGTAAGCTCGCTAACGAGCGCTGCGTTCAGCAGCTCTTCAACCGGTTCGGGCAATAGTCCCATGCAGTAAGGATAGTCGTCCGGCGGCTCGTTAGTTCTGAACAAGCGACCACGACGGTTGAACGTCCGCTCAAGTACGGAGGCATCGGTGGAGGAGCTGTTGGATACGGCGGTCGACGCGGCGCGGCGCGCCGGGGAGCTACTGCTCGAGCGCGCGGCGGGACCCGCCCGCGGCGTGTCCACGAAGAGCTCGCCCACAGACCTCGTGAGCGACGCGGATCGCGACTCCGAGAGCCTCGTCATCGAGCTGATCACCGCCAATCGTCCCGACGACGGGATCCTCTCTGAAGAAGGTGGAGGCGAGGAGTCCCGCTCCGGTTTGCGGTGGGTCATCGACCCGCTCGACGGCACCGTCAACTTCCTGTACGGGATCCCGGCCTGGGCCGTCAGCATCGCCGTGGAGGATGGGGACGGGGCTCTGGCGGGAGCCGTATTCGATCCCAACCAACAAGACATGTGGACCGCCTTGAGGGACAGGGGCGCGTGGCTAAACGGGGAACCGATCCGGGTGTCGAGCGAGACCGACCTGTCGCGTGCGCTGGTGGGAACGGGATTCTCTTACAACGCCGACGCACGCGCAGCTCAGTCGCAGGTGGTCCCGCGTCTGCTCCCACGCGTCCGGGATCTCAGAAGAAGCGGATCCGCGGCTCTCGACCTGGCCGCGCTGGCGTGTGGACGCTTGGACGGGTTCTACGAGGCGCTCATGGAGCCGTGGGACCGCGCGGCCGGCGAGCTCATCATCCGGGAGGCGGGGGGAATCGTCAGTCCCTTGGAGGCCCCCGTGGGCTCCTCGCACGGCCTCGTCGCGGCCGGTCCGGCCCTCCACGATCAACTGAGGGCCCTGGTCGTCGGATAGCGTTGGGGCCATGGACATCGTCGATCCGGACGTGGAGGCATATCTGGTCGCACTTGCGTCCACCGACGACGATCCGATCCTGCTCGAGATGGAAAGCCTAGCGAAGAAGCACGAGTTCCCGATCATCGGACGTCTCTGCGGACGGATGCTCGAAGTGTTCGCTCGCACCCTCGGGGCAAAGCGGATCTTCGAGATGGGCTCGGGCTTCGGTTACTCGGCCTACTGGTTCTCGCGCGCCACGGGTCCCGATGGCGAGATACATCTGACGGACACCGATACCGAGAACGAGACGAAGGCGCTCGACTTCCTGCAGCGCGCGGGCCTCGATGGCCCGATCGCTTTCCACGCCTCGGATGCATTCGGCGCGTTCAAGGGCACGACCGGTGAGTTCGACATCGTCTACTGCGATATCGACAAGGATGCCTACCCCGAGGCGTGGGATCTGGCGAAGGCGCGCATCCGCGTGGGGGGCCTGTTTATCTGCGACAACGTCCTGTGGTCCGGCCGGGTCACCGGCAAGGTGAGCGGGGACGTGCAGGAGGGTTACACCGAAGCCATCATGAACATGAACCAGGCGATAGCCACGGATGACGATTGGCGCTCGACGATCGTTCCCCTCCGGGACGGAGTGGTCGTCGCCGTCCGCACCAGCTGATCGCTAGATAACTCTGCTGAGACCCGCGCGTAAGGTTCCCCGATCCTGGAATAGGGAGCTCGACTCGAAGGTTCGAGGGTTCAAGGCGAACACCGCGCCATGGCGCGAAGAAGAAGGGGACACAGTTGCCTAGAGGTCATCGCTTGGTTCCACCCGATACTCCGGAGCGACCGGCTCGGCCGGGTACGTTCCGGCGCATCGTCGGCACTTTCCGGCCCTATAAGAAGCAGGTTGGGCTCGTCGCGGGCCTCATCCTGGTGACATCGGCGCTCGGTCTCATCAACCCACTGTTGATCAAAGTCGTTTTCGAGAACGTGATCCTCGCCGAGGGGCCGGTCGACGAACGGATCCGTCTTCTGGTGATCGTCTCACTCGTGATGATCGCGACACCGATCGTTACCGGTGGGCTCGGGCTGTGGCAGACGTACACCAACAACGTGGTGGGCCAGCATGTGATGCAGGACCTGCGCAACTCCCTCTACTCGCATCTTCAGAACATGCCGCTGCGGTTCTTCACCTCGACGCGAACCGGCGAGATCCAGTCCCGTCTGTCCAACGATGTCGGCGGCGTCCAGTCCGTGCTGACCGACACGGCGTCGAGTCTGTTGTCCAACATAACGACGGTCATTTCCACAGTCGTAACGATGTTCATCCTGAGCTGGCCGCTCACCGTCCTGTCTCTTGCCATCCTGCCCGTGTTCCTCGTCCTCAGTCGAAAGGTGGGTCGAGTGAGGCGAGAGCTATCCGGCAGGACGCAGGAATCGTTGGCCGACCTCACCTCGATCATGCAGGAGACGCTCTCGGTCTCGGGCATCCTGTTGTCGAAGGCGTTCGGGAGGCAGTCTTACGAGATCGACCGGTTCCGCAGCGAAAACCGGCGCCTGGCCGAGCTGGAGATCAGGCGAACCATGGTCGGTCGTGGGTTCTTCGCTCTGGTGCAGATCTTCTTCTCCATCACGCCCGCGTTCGTCTACCTGCTGGGTGGCTGGCTCCTTCTGCGGGGGATGATCGACCAGTCTCCGGCCGCTCTGGTGGGCACGATCGTCGCCTTCACGACCTTGCAGAGCCGGTTGTTCTTCCCGATGGGTCAACTGCTCAACGTCAACATCGAGGTTCAGTCGGGACTCGCGCTGTTCGACAGGATCTTCGAGTACCTCGACCTCGAGCGAGGCATCGTCGACAAGGACGGGGCGATCGAGCTGTCGGGGGACGAAGTGTCGGGTGAGGTTCGCTTCGATGACATCTGGTTCCGCTACGAACGATCGGGCAAGAGCCAGGCCGAAGACGACCGCATGTGGACCCTCCAGGGCGTCGATCTGACCGTGAAGCCGGGCCAGCTGCTGGCCCTCGTCGGCCCCTCGGGCGCGGGGAAGACGACGATGACCTATCTGATCCCGCGTCTCTATGACGTGGACCGAGGCAGCGTGAAGATCGATGGGATCGACGTACGCGACATCCGTCTCGAGTCATTGGGCGAGATCGTCGGGATGGTGACCCAGGAGACATACCTGTTCAACGCGAGCGTCCGGCGCAACCTGGCGTATGGGAACCCCGACGCGACGGACGAGCAACTCGAGGCGGCGGCGCGCGCTGCCTATATCTACGACCGCATCGCGGAGCTCCCCGACGGCTTCGACTCGGTGGTCGGTGAACGCGGTTACAAGATGTCGGGGGGCGAAAAGCAGCGTCTGGCGATCGCACGGGTCATCCTCAAGGATCCGCGCGTCCTCATCCTGGACGAAGCCACGAGCGCTCTCGACACCCTTTCAGAGCGGCTCGTACAGCAGGCGCTGGCGCCGCTTATGACCACTCGCACGACGATAGCCATCGCGCATCGGCTCTCGACGATCTTGGCCGCCGACCAGATCCTGTACCTGGACCGGGGGCGCATCCTCGAACGAGGCACTCACGCTGAACTGCTGGCGAAAGACGGCGCGTACGCTGCTCTGTACCGCGAGCAGTACTCCGACGGCAAGATCGAGACCAGGTGCGAGGATGGGCTGATCCTGGCCAGCGGCGAAGTCGTTTCTGAGGAGACGGTTTGAACATCGAAGGGAAGGTAGCGCTTGTAACGGGTGGCGCGTCCGGTCTCGGTCTCGCCACGAGCAAGCTGCTGGCGGAGTCCGGCGCTTTGGTGGTCATCGTCGACCTCCCCGAGTCGAACGGTACAACCGTCGCCAAGGAACTGGGCGATGCGGCGCGCTTTGCTCCGGCGGATGTCACCGCGGCTTCGGATGTCCAGGCCGCGGTCGATACCGCGGCGGCGGACTTCGGCGGATTGCACATCCTGGTGAATTGCGCAGGGGTCGGATTCCCCGGGCGCGTACTCACCCGCGATGGAGATGCCATCGACCTCGAACGCTTCGAGTTCGTCGTTCGCGTGAACCTGATCGGAACGTTCAACGCGATCCGGCTGGCCGCGGCGCAGATGGCCAAGCAGGAGCCAGAAGGCGAAGAGCGCGGCGTCATCGTGAACACGGCGAGCATCGCAGCCTTCGATGGGCAGATCGGTCAGGCCGCGTACTCAGCCTCCAAGGGCGGCGTCGTCGGGATGACTCTGCCGCTCGCTCGCGATCTCGCGACCAAGCTCATCCGGGTGGTGACCCTGGCCCCCGGAACGTTCGACACCCCCATGCTGGCGGGGCTCCCGGAGGAGGCGCGAGCCAAGCTCGCCGAGCAGGTGCCTCACCCCCGCCGCCTCGGCCGACCGGCGGAGTACGCCGCTACCGTCAAGCACATCGTCGAGAACCCGATGCTGAACGGAGAGGTCATCCGCCTGGACGGGGCCCTCCGGATGGGGCCGCGCTAGCGGCTGTATTCATCGCTGCGCGACGGCCCGTCCATCTTCAGTTCAAGCGGGCGGCCTAGCCTCGAACCCGTTCGTGAGTTGGTACGGCATCCGGTCCGACCCTGTGATGCCCTGGCCGGCGGAAGCTCCGTCCCCCGGCGATTCCGCCGGCCGACCGGCTCGCGTCACCGTGCCTCGCGCACAAAAAAACCGCCCCTGGGCGGTTAGGTGCGGCCGGACTCAGCCGGGATCACGTGGAGGATGGTTTCTTCGCCGGAGCCGGACTCCATCACCTCGCGCTCGAGCTCCCGCCACTCCTTCTCAGCCCACCGAAGCTTCTCGACGGCAGCCGAAAGGTCCAGGAAGTGAACCGGCACGATGTTGGCGCGCGGCCGGAGGTACGCGTCCCCGATGAGGGCGTCCAGCTCGCGCCTGGCCTCGACAAGTCGCTCGTGGATCTTGCCGAGCCGCTTCCGTTGCTCGGGGGTGTACCCGGCCCCGTCCTGGATGGTCAGAAGCGCTCCTTGCTTGGCGTTCGATAGGTCGACCTGCGGCCCTTAACCGGCGTCTTGGGGGCGCCGCCGGAGACGTATTCGAGTCTACGTCGCGGCCGGAGCCATGCACAAGCGCACTTGTTTCATGTCCGCGCGCGGACCCCCCTCTGGAATGGCCGGCGTGCTTGGACCCGATCCGCCGACCCCTCGGTTCCATTTGCCGCTCCTAGTTGCTCACAGTCGCCGTTAGGGTCGGGCTCATGATCGAACCGGATGTCATTCAGCGGACCTTGGGGGCCGCTCTGGCGGCGGGTGGGGACCTGGCGGAGATCTTCGTCGAGGACCGCACCTCGACGGCGCTGCGCCTGGACGATTCTCGCATCGAGGACGTCACGTCCGGCCGCGACGTGGGGGCGGGCATCAGGGTCCTGGCGGGCGACCGGGCCTCGTACGCCTATACGAACCTGCTGACTGAGGAGTCGTTGAGTACGACGGCCGAGGCAGCTCGAGCCGGGCTCGAGGGTCCCGCCGGAAGCGTGGAGACGGACCTACGCCGCGTGGAGGGTGGGAGCCACCCGGTCGTGGTGCGCCCGGAGGATGTGGGTGCCGCTGAAAAGGCCGCCACGCTGGTGAAGGCGAACGACGCGGCGCGGTCGCAGGGAGCGGAGGTTCGCCAGGTGATGGCCTCCTACGCCGACGTGCGGCAGAAGGTGTTGATCGCGTCATCCGACGGACGTTTGGCCGAGGACGATCGGACGCGCGTTCGCTTCGCCGTACAGGTCGTTGCCGCCCGCAACGGAGAGATCGCTACAGGCTTCGAGGCCCCCGGTCACTCCGGCGGCTTCGAGCTATTGGAGCGTTACGACGTCGAGGATCTCGGCAGGAGCGCGGCCTCCAAGGCATTGCGGATGCTCGACGCGCGGCCGTCGCCGGCGGGGGAGTTTCCCGTCGTGCTTGCGCCGGGCACCGGTGGTGTCCTCATACACGAGGCGTGCGGGCACGGCCTCGAGGCCGACACGCTCGTGAAGGAAGCGAGCGTCTACGCGAAACGTCACGGAGAGCGATTCGGTTCGGAGGCGGTGACCATCGTGGACGATGCAACCGAGACCGGCCTGTGGGGATCCTTCGGCGTGGATGACGAAGGGACGCCGGCCCAGAGCACGGTTCTGTTCGAGAAAGGCGTGCTCGTTGGACATATGAGTGACGTGCTCTCCGCCGAAAAGATCGGGCATCCTCCGACCGGCAACGGCCGGCGCCAGTCCTACGCGCACCTGCCGATCGTGCGGATGACGAACACCAACCTGTATCCGGGTGACGACGATCCTGAAGAGATCATCCGATCCGTAGAACGGGGTGTGTACGCGGCCACGTTCGCAGGTGGCGAGGTGAACCCTGCGACCGGCAACTTCGTCTTCGGCATGTCCGAGGCCTACATGATCGAGAACGGTGCGATCGCGTACCCCATCAAGGGGGCCCAGCTCATCGGCAACGGGCCGCGGGTCTTGGGCGTGATCGACGCCATCGGTTCCGACTTCGGCCGTAAGGAAGGTGTGTGCGGCAAGGACGGGCAGCACGCCCCGGTCACCAACGGGATGTCTACGGTGCTGCTCGGCAAGATGACGGTCGGAGGGACGGAGGCCGGATGACGCAAGACCTACTGGGCCTAGCCACCGATCTCGCGGGACGGGCGAAGAGCGGCGAGGTCGTCGAGGCTTTCCTCACGCACGAGCTCAACTTCTATGTCAAAGTGTTTTCCGGCGAGGTCGAGGCGTTGTCGGCTTCGGAGCCGCGAGGCGCGGGCGCCCGAGTGTTCTCAGAGGGTCGCGTTGGCTTCTCGTATACCACCGATCTGAGTGCGGGCGGCCGTGGCGCGATGCTCGATGCGGCCCGTGAGAACGCGTCATTCGTGACCCCGGATGACGCCATCGGTCCCGCCGAACCCTCTGATGGACCACCTCAAGAGATCGAGGGGATGGTCGATCGCGGGCAGGAGGACGTGCGACCGGACAGCAAGGTCCGCTTCGCGGTCGAGCTGGACCGCGCTACAGCCGCCCGGGACAAAAGGGTCCGCGCCGTCGAAGAGTCCGTCTACTCGGATTCCGACACCGAGATCGCGATCGCCACTTCGAATGGGATCTCCGGCACCTACCGGCGCACCGACGCGTGGTGCTTCTCGCTCGCGATCGCGGAGGAAGACGACGATACGCAGGTCGGGTTCGAGTTCGATCTTGCTCGCGGGTTGAACCATCTCGATGCCGTCGACGTGGGGCAGCGTGCAGCGGATAACGCGCTGACCGTTCTCGGTGCCAGCAAGATCCCTTCCGCTCGGATGCCGGTGGTTTTCGAGCCGTTCACGGCCGGGCAGTTTCTCGGCGTTTTAGGACAGGCGCTCACGGGTGAAGCGGTCCAGAAGGGCCGCTCGCTGTTCGCCGGACGTACGGGAGAGACCGTCGCCGCTAGCGGATTGACTATGTTCGATGACGGTCGGCTGCCGGGCGCGCCCGGATCGGCGCCGTGGGACGACGAGGGAGTTCCCACCTCTCGGACGGACATCATCGCTGGGGGTGTGCTGCGGTCGTTCCTCTACGACTCCATTAGCGCGAGGCGCGAGGGCCGGGCGTCTACCGGCAACGCGAGCAGGAGCGGGTTCAAGTCCGTCCCCGGCGCGGCCCCCTCGAACCTGGCGCTGAAAAGCACGGGTCAGTCACGGGACGAGCTATTGCAGGGGGCTGGGAAGGTGCTGCTGGTCCAGGATTTCCACGGGGTTCATTCGGGGGCCAACCCCGTGTCCGGCGATTTCTCGGTTGGTGTCACGGGGATGCTGCTGGACGGCGGCGAGATCGTGCAACCGGTGAAGGAAGTCACCATCGCCGCGCCGATGCTCGAGATTCTGAGCAACATAAGGGCGGTCGCGGACGATCGCCGCTGGCTTCCCTTCGGTGGCTCATTCGGGGGTGCGACGACCCTCGTGTCGGAGATGACCGTCGGCGGACTTTGATCCGCCCCTACACGAGCTGGTAGAAAACCACGCTCGCTATCACACAGTAGATAGCGAACGGGTAGAGAGAGCGGGTCTTCAAGTACTTGATGAGCGCGGCGATCGCGACATAGGACGCGATCAACGACGCCACGAATCCGCCCAGCCCCGCGCCCAGTCCGACGGATCCGTCACCAAGATCGGGGAGCTTCACAAAAGCCGCGCCGAACAGAGCGGGGATCGCGAGGAGAAAGCCGAAGCGGGCCGAAGCCTCGCGTGATACACCCCGGGCGAGGCCGGCGGCGATCGTGGCCCCCGAGCGGCTGATGCCGGGAACGATCGCGATCGCTTGCGCCACCCCGACGAGACCCGCGTCCACAACGCCCAGATCGTTCATGCGACGAAGATCCTGGCCCTGCTCGGCTCGCTTCCGCTGGTGATAACGCAGTGCCAACTCGGCTGCGACGAGGATCGCAGCCGTGATCAGAAGTTGGAGGGCAGCGCCTCTAGCGTCTTCGAACTGTTCCTCGAAGAGGTTGCCGAGCAGCAACCCGGCCAGCCCCGCCGGGATCGTGCCGATGAGCAACAGCATCGCCAGCCGCCGCTGATCCCGGTCTCCCGCACGCGCTCCCTTGACGAGATCCAGAAGATCGCCGGAGAAGTACACCAGCAGGGCAACCAGAGACGCGACGTGCAACAGCACGTCGAATGAAAGGCCGGGGGAGTCCCAACCGAGCGCCGCCGGGACGATCACGAGATGCCCGGACGATGAGATCGGCACGAACTCCGTCAGGCCCTGGACCACTCCGAGAACGATCGCTTGGACGACGGACACGAGGCGGGACTATACCGCCAGTCAGCCGAGATGGAAAGAAATGGATATGAGGTTAGTGCTCGTCCGAGACGCGCGCCCCGGTCAGAGCGGAGGCGCACGGACACGAGCGTGG
>JALZOM010000114.1 GCA_030913945.1 Actinomycetota bacterium | reverse complement strand
GGTGACGCGCGGCCCAGCGACCGGCGAAAACGAAGAGCGCGATGATCACCGCGAGGGCCAGCAGCACGAGGCTGGCCCGACCCGCCCACCTCTCGACGAGGTGGTAGCTCCCTCCCGCGATGTAGCCGAGCGTGATGAAGATCGTGACCCAGATGGTTCCTCCCGCGATGCTGAAGGGAAGGAAGGTGCGGTACGGGATCCCGGCAGAGCCGGCGAGAGCCGGTAACAACGCCCGCAGGACCCCTACGAAACGACCGAAGAACACGGCCCTGCCCCCACGCCTGCGCAGGTACCCGGCCGCTCGCTCCCAACGTTCCTCGCCCACGCGCCTGCCGAGGGGGCCTTTCTGGAGGGTGGGCCCGAAACGGCGCCCGATCCAGTAGCCGGCCGAATCCCCCACGATGGCTCCGACGCACCCCACGACGAGCATCAGCGGGAGCTCCGCACCTCCCTGGTAGACCAGCACACCTCCGAGGATCATGGCCGCCTCCCCCGGCAGGAACAGGCCGATGAACGCTGCGGACTCCCCCGCCGCAAGCAGGAACACCAGGACGTATCCCCACGGAGAGGCCAGCCCGAGCAACCAGTTCACGCGATCGCTCCTGTCCGCTTGTCCTGGCCCCGAGTCCTCGCTAGGGTCGCCGCCACATGACATCTGACTGGGGTGAACGCGATAGAGCCGTCGTGTGGCACGGCTTCACGCAGATGGACTCCTACCTGGAGAACTCCCCGGTCATCGTCGAACGCGCGGAAGGCCACTACCTGATCGATGTGGATGGGCGCCGATACCTGGATGCGATCTCCTCCTTGTGGGTGTCTACCTTCGGCCACAGGGTCCCCGAGCTCGACGCCGCTGTGGTCGACCAACTCGGGCGTGTCGCACACTCGACACAACTGGGGAACGGGAACCGGATAGTAATCGAGCTGTCCGAGGCACTCGCAGCGGTGGTGCCGGTCAACCGCCCGCACTTCCTATACGCGTCCGATGGGGCCGCTGCAGTGGAACAGGCATTGAAGATCGCCTTCCAGTACTGGCGCAACCAGGGCGCGCGGGGTCGAGACAGGTACCTGGCACTCGGCGGCGCCTATCACGGCGACACGGTAGGGGCGCTGTCTCTCGGGGGCGGCGGGTTCGGCACCGATCTCTTCGACCCTCTGCGTTTTCCCGTGCTTCGCGCTCCGGGTTACGAGGACCCCCACGCTCTGACTACCGCCTCGAAGATGGTCAGAACACACGGCGGCGAGCTGGCTGCGGTGGTCGTTGAACCCCTCGTGCAGGGGGCGGCGGGCATGCGTGTGGCCGATGCCGCCGCCTTCGACCAGCTCCAGCAAGCATGCCGCGACACCGGCGCTCTGCTGGTTTGCGACGAGGTCGCCACCGGCTTCGGACGGACCGGCGCGCTGTTCGCTTCGGAGCGATGTGGTCTCCGTCCCGACATCATGTGTCTGGGCAAAGGCATGACCGGCGGTTACCTGCCTATGTCCGCGACCGCGGTAACCGAAAGGGTGTTCGAGGCGTTTCTCGGTGACGACCTGGGCCCCCGGACGCTGTATCACGGCCACTCCTACCAGGGCAACGCTCTGGCCGCTGCCGTGGCGCTTCGGCATCTGAGGTTGATCGAGGAACGGAGCGCTCTCGCGAACGTAAACGAGAGGTCGAAACAACTCGAGGTGTTGCTCGAGGAAAGGGTTGCGCTGCTGCGGGCCGTAGCCGACATCCGGCTCGCCGGCCTCATGTGTGGGGTCGAACTTCACCCCGGAGAGAGACTCGGGAGGCGAGTCTGCGCCGCCGCCCTGAGACGCGGCGTTCTGATTCGACCGCTCGGAGACGTGATCGTGTTGATGCCTCCCCTCAGCGTTACCGACGAAGAGATCGCGACTATCGTCGACGTTCTGGCCGGATCGATCATCGAGGTGACCGCATGAAGTGGGGGGACTACGCGCTCGCGGAATCGATCCGCCTGGCAAGCGCGAACCGTCGCCGGAGTGTCACCGATCTCGACGCGCGCGGCGTCCACGGATTGATGCCCGACGGACGGGAAGTCATCTCGTTTGCCTCGAACGACTACCTGGGGTTGAGCCACCATCCGACGGTGATCGCTGCCGCGCACGATGCTCTCGACCGCTGGGGTGCAGGAGCTACCTCGGCGCGGCTCATCGTCGGGTCCCGCCCGGTACACACGGAGCTCGAGCAGGAGTTGGCTTCCTGGAAGAGCTCCGAGTCTGCCCTGCTCTTTCCATCCGGATTCGCCACGAACTACGGCGTCCTCACGGCACTTGGCGAACCCGATGTCCTTATCTGCTCGGATGAGCGCAACCACGCGTCGATCGTGGACGGCTGCAGAGCTTCCCGGGGGCGTGTGGCCGTTTATCCGCACAACGACCTCACCGCACTCGAGCGCCTGCTGTCGGGCTCGGCACGCACGATCGTGGTTACCGACACCGTGTTCTCGATGGATGGGGACGTCGCCCCGGTGGATGATCTGGTGCGGCTGTGTGCGCGCCACGAGGCACTTCTCGTCCTCGACGAAGCGCACGCCGTCCTGGGGCCCGACCCCGATCTGAACCACATCGAAGCGTTACGGGTCGGGACCTTGTCGAAGTTCCTTGGTTGCTCCGGCGGCTTCGTGGCCGGCCCTGCCCCACTGATCGACCTGATCCTCAACCGCGCGCGTAGCGGGATCTTCACCACTGCGCTCGCGCCGGCGGACGCAGCCGCGTCGCTCGCGGCTCTTCGCCTATTTCGCTCTTCCGAAGGGGACCTTCTTCGAGCGCGGCTCCGTCACAACATCGACCTGCTGGCCCGCGGCCACCCGACTCCCATGATGCCCGTGATCGTGGGCGACGAGCAGGGCACCCTCGATGCCGCACGGATCCTCTTGGATGAGGGCTTCCTCGTACCGGCCATCCGACCGCCGACGGTTCCGCCGGGAACCTCCAGGCTCCGGGTGACCCTTTCCGCCGATCACGATGAACAGGACGTCCTCCGTTTCGACCGGGCTCTCTCGGCTTTGGGGATACACGCCGGTGTCTAGGCGTACCTGGGTGGTGTCGGGAACCGACACCGGCATCGGCAAGACGTGGTTGTCGATCGAGCTGTGCCGGACACTTGTCGACGCGGGGCGTTCGGTCGCCGTTCGCAAACCCATTGAATCCTTCGATCCGTCCGAAGGAGCACCCGACTCAGAGCTGCTTGCGCGCGCGACCGGAGAGAAGCGCGACGCGGTGTGCCGGCCCGACTGGCGCTACCCCCGGGCGCTGGCTCCACCGATCGCGGCTGGGATCCTGGATCGACCTATCCCCACCACGAGCCGGATCGTCGAGGATCTGATCAGAACGGAGGTCGACGTCCTGGTGGTCGAAGGCGTCGGTGGGCCGCGCTCCCCTCTCTCTGCGGATGGCGACACCGTCCATCTCGCCCACGCACTGGGTGCGGATGATGTGATCGTGATCTCCGATTCCGGCCTCGGCGCGATCAGCCGGGTAACGCTGGCTGTCGATGCTTTCGCGCCCCTCACTTGCCACGTGCTACTCAATCGCTACGACCGCGACGATGAGGTTCACCGCCTCAACCGAGACTGGCTGCTCAACTCGAGGATCTCCGTGCATTCCGATCCTCACGATCTGGCGACAAGCTTGATGATGTCCCTCGACGCCCCCCTGGAGGTGCGATGACAGCGCGCGAGCTTCTGAAGGATGCCGGAACCGCCCTCCTCGACGATCACAGAGACCTCAAACCGGAGGAGCTAGCCGCTCTATGTTCGATCCCGAGCGAACAAGTTCCGTCTCTTGCCGCCCTAGCGCACGAGGTCCGGCTCGCGTACTGCGGACCGGAGGTCGAGGTCGAAGGGATCCTCTCGGCGAAGACGGGCGGGTGCCCGGAGGACTGCCACTTCTGTTCGCAGTCGTCGAAGTTCGAGTCCCCGGTGCGGCCGACGGCGATCCTCGATCTGAACGAGATCCTTGCGGCCGCCGAAGAGACCGCCGCACTCGGCGCGTCCGAGTTCTGCATCGTTGCAGCCATCAGGGGGCCGGACGACCGCATCATCGATCGCGTGCTCGAAGCCACCGCGCTGGTCCATCGCGAGACCGGGCTCAATGTCGCGGCCAGCCTCGGGATCCTCGATCGCGATCAGGCTCGACGTTTGGCCGAGGGCGGCATCCATCGCTACAACCACAACCTTGAAACGGCTCGTTCGTACTTCGGGCGCATCGTTTCGACACATACCTGGGAGGAGCGTTTCGATACCTGCATGCTCGTGCACGAGTTCGGGATGGAACTCTGCTGCGGGGCCCTGCTCGGGATGGGCGAGACGAACGACCAGCGCGTCGAGCTGCTGGGGCAGCTCAGAGAGGTGAAGCCCGCCGAGGTTCCACTGAACTTCCTGAATCCCCGGCCGGGGACGCCCCTGGGCGATCGAGACCTGGTCGAGCCGATCGAGGCGATCAGGTGGATCTCGCTGTTCAGGCTGGCGCTCCCGGACGTGATCCTGCGCTATGCCGGAGGCCGGGAAGTAACGCTGCGGGAGCTTCAGGCTCTGGGTCTGACCGCCGGGATCAACGCCTTGATCGTCGGGAACTATCTGACGACGCTGGGTCGCGAACCGGCGCAAGACCTGCAGATGCTTAAGGATCTGCGCATGCCGATCGGCGTTCTCTCCAAGGTCATCTGAGGTGCACTGCGAGGGCTGCGGGCGCTCCATTCAAGAGTGCGACGGAGCATGTCGTCGTCCGCTGGATCCACCGCGCTTCTGTAACTCCTGCGGGCGCAAACTCGCGCTTCAGGTGACCCCCGGTGGATACAAGTCCTCGTGTCGCAAGTGTCAGACCGCATCGAGGGCAGCTCGTTCCACGTAAGCTCGGATCGTGCGATGGGGCGCCGCGCAACCGCGGCGACGGTGACTGCCTTGATGCGCCTTGTCAGGACGAGGTCGGATCGCGATCGCTCGCCCGCGCGGGGTGCTCGCGCACGAGGTCCCCGGGGCCGAGTGGTTTCTCGTCGGTCCTTTCCTTGAGCAGATCGCTGATGATCCGCCTAGCGGCCTCGAGCGTGCGATCGATGGCGTCTGCGGCCTGCTCTGGACGATCCATCTCCTGCGCGTACTTGGCGACGGTCAGGCCCTGCACGACATTGTCGTTGATCTGAAGGGCCTGCTGCTGCCGCAACGCTGCTTCCCGTAGGCGGCGATCGTAGTCCTCGGCCATCTTCTGGTGAGCGACTCGCTCCGTCACATCCTGCGCAACGCCTACCAGTCGTTGTACCCGGTCGTCGCTACCGGTGATGATCCGTCCGCTCGCGTAGATATATCGGAGGTCACCGCCCTGATGGATGACCCGATGCTCGACTGTGTAGTCCGTCTTGTCCTCGACCGCCCGCTGCACGATTTGAGCCACCATCTCCCGATCGTCCGGGTGAACGATCTCCAAGAACGCTTCATACGTCGCCTCGAACTCTTCCCTGTCGACGCCAAAGATGCGGTAGAGCTCGTCCGACCACACAACGGTGTTCTCGTCCACGTCCCACTCCCAGCTCCCGAGGTGTGCCACCTCTTGCGCCTCGGCGAGCTGGACCTCCCTTTGGGCGAGTTCTGCGTTCGTTCGTTCGAGGGCTTCTCGAACTCGTCGCTCCTTCTCGACCACTGCCGACCTCTCCAACGAAAGGCCGGCCAGTACGCCTAACGTCGTGAACAGCTCGAACTCCTCGCGCCCGAAGAAGGGCGTGTAGGCGCTGACCCACACGATCAGGCTTCCGAAGGGGAAACGTCGTTCGACGACCTCACCATCTCCGGCAGCTCGATCCCCGAGCCGATGCTCGATCAGATCCTCGAGGGGGGACACGTCTGCCGGATTCTGCGTGAAGCAACCGATGATGCTGCCCTGATCGTCCAGCAGAGCAGCGCCTCGGGCGGCAACGATGCGAGCGCTGTGAGGAAGGATGTCGTGACTGATCTCATCCAAGCTGCTCGCGGTCATTAGATGCGCGACGGCCGCCTGCATCGCCTCTTCTTCCGGGCGCCGCCAGGCGGTACGCAGGAAGGCGGGTGGAGCGAAACCGAGCAAGAACATAGCGGCGCTCCCCAAGGCGAACGCTTGCACCGCCAGGCTGATCCCCGGTGAATCGCTCCCCCCTGCCGGAGTCACGGCGACTACGAGCGCCACCGCCATCGCCAGCGACCCCATGCTCAACAGCCTCATCCGCCGGCGGGCAACGGTCACTTGATTACGGCCTGCGCGCCACAGCTTGGCCGCGACGAGCAGGAGCAATCCCGCCCACTGCACGAGGAACACCAGGAGAAAGATGGCGAAGCCTGTGGATCGCGACTCGCCCGGTGCGGGGAGCGTTGGAAGAAGCAGGGCCCATACTCCAACAACGCCGGTCGCGATCATGGCGAGGCGGTCGAGGCCTCGACTCGACGCGCCGAAGGACGCCATGAAGCGGAAGAGGAAGTAGGGGAACAGGACCAGAGTTCCGATCGTGATCCGCTGCACGATCCCCCAGAACAAGCCGTCTGGGTCCTCCGGGGTGACAAGGCCCACGAGAGCCACCGCCGCCAGGACACCGAAGGTTAACGTCACCCACATCGCGGGGCGGCCGCCCTGCCGCCTCCACTGAAGCCACGAGACGACGGCGAGAACTACGAATCCGAAGACGTCCAGATATTCGAGTAGCTCTGTGAGCCGTGTCATCCGATCGCCCTTTCGAGTGACGAGCTCTCAGCCTACCGATTAACGGGCCGGCTTCCCTTCATCCTCAACCGTCCCGCCGGGGCGCTTGTAGAGTCCGTGCCGTGACATCCAGCCACTCCCCCCATCACCAATGATGCCTGACGAGCGCGTTTGGATCGAGATGAGCGACGGGATCAGGCTCGCTGCGTCGCTTTACCTCCCCGATAGCGAGCCTCCGTGGCCGGTTGTCATCGAGGCGCTGCCGTACCGGAAAGACGATGTGACCTCGAGCTACACGGCAGAGTACCGGCGCCTCCGCGACGAGGGGAACCTGGCTGTGGCTCGCATCGATGTCCGCGGCACCGGGTCGTCAGAGGGACTCGCGACCGACGAGTATCCCGCTCAGGAACAACAAGACATGTGTGAGGCGATCGCGTGGCTGGCTGCCCGGCCCTGGTCCAACGGGTCCGTCGGCATGTACGGAACCTCCTACTCGGGCTTCAACTCGATCCAGGTCGCTATGGAGCGACCCGACGCCCTGAAGGCCATCGTGGCGATCTATGCAACCGATGATCGCTATACGGATGACGTTCACTACCAGGGCGGCGCCAAGCGGGGCCTTGACTCGATCGACTACCCCCTCTACATGGTGGCGATGAACGCGCTCCCACCCGTTCCGTCCATCGCGGGCGAGGGATGGCGCGACCAGTGGGCCGAGCGCGTGGAGATGCTCGAGCCGTGGCTGTTCAGATGGCTCGAGGAACAGGATGACGGACCATACTGGCGCCACGGCTCCCTCAGGCCGTATTACGGGCGGATAGCCTGCGCCACCATGATCGTCGCCGGGTGGGCCGACGGCTATCGGAACGCAACCTTTCGTGCGTTCGAAGAGTTGACTGGGCCGAAGCGTCTGTTGTTCGGTCCTTGGAGTCATGCGTCGGCGGAGACCGCTCTTCCCGGCCCTCATATCGATCTGGTGCCCGAGATGATCCGGTGGTGGGATCGGTGGCTACGTGACGAGCCGAACGGTGTCGACGACGAACCTCCCATCACCCTCTTCGCGCGGCGGTCCACGAAGCTCGAGCCGGACCTGAAAGAGGTGCGCGGAGAATGGCGCTTCGAGCCCGGCTGGCCGTTGGATCGTGCCCAACCATGTCGATTGCAACTCGGGGATTCGCAACGGCCGACCGGGTCGAAGGACGCCTTAGAGGTCCGTGGGGATGTGGGCGTCACGGCTTCTATCTCGTGCGCCGGTCATCTGCCTTTCGGACAGCCCTTCGATCAGCGCCAGGACGAGGGCCACTCGCTGGTCTACGACTTCGGGGTGCTCGATGAGGAGCTCGAGATCCTGGGCTATCCGACACTTGACGTCACGGTGACGGCCAGCGCTCCCGTCGCCTTCCTCTCGGCCAAGCTGTGCGACGTTTTCGAGGATGGAACATCGATCCTGGTGAGCCGAGGCTTTCTGAACCTGACGCATCGCGAGTCCCTAAGCCAACCCCAACCACTCGATCCGGGGCGGGCATACCGCGTGACGGTGGAGCTGGACGTGACGT
Source organism: Actinomycetota bacterium (assembly GCA_030913945.1). GTDB lineage: Bacteria > Actinomycetota > CADDZG01 > CADDZG01 > WHSQ01 > JACCXF01. Next base: position 96 of record JALZOM010000114.1, on the reverse strand, counting down.
CCTGGACATTCGAGGCGGGCCATAGGCTCAGACTGGATCTGGCCGGCGCCGACTGGCCGAACGTGTGGCCCCCGCCGCAGCCGGTGACGCTGACCA
>JALZOM010000099.1 GCA_030913945.1 Actinomycetota bacterium | reverse complement strand
GGCGAAACGCCTGGTTCGGGGTTGGGTCGGTACGGATGCTGACCCCGGGGCGGCGGAGTTGGCGATCATCGCCGACGGCCGGGCTTCCCCTCGCATCCTCGCAGCCGACCTGGTCGCGCAAGCCGAGCACGGCCCGAACGGGGCGCACGTTCTGATCACATGGGACTCGGTACTAGCCGAGCAGGTGATCTCCGAGCTCGATCTCGAGGTGGCCGCGCACGAACGCGGCGATGATGTCGAGAATGCTCTGATCGAGGGTGGTGCAGCCGTGCTGGTGAGGGACCTCGATCACGCGCTCGATACCGCCAACGCGTTCGCGCCGGAGCATCTTCAGTTACATCTCGAGGACGCGTCCGGGGCGATCGACAAAGTTCGCAATGCAGGATCCGTTCACGTCGGACCGTTCTCGCCCGTCCCGGTGGGGGACTACGTCGGCGGTACGAACCACGTGCTTCCGAGCGGCGGGTCGGCGCGCTGGTCTTCGGGACTCAGCGTGCGTGACTTCGTGAAGAGAACGTACGTCACCGGCCTCGAAGTGTCCGCTCTCGAACGTTTGGCTCCTCATGTCGAGGCGATGGCCGAGACGGAGGGGCTGCCCGGGCACGCGCGAGCCGTGCATCTCCGCATGGACCCGTCGCACCGCCGGGATCCCACCTAGAGCTGGAGGCAAGCTCCCTTGATCGAGTCAGCGTGGCCGCCCAACCCCGTATGGTTCGGGTTGGGGGTGGTGGACGAGGGGTATCACGACGATCGATAGCAGTCGTGTTAGTCCCAGCCGGGAAACTGCGGGATCGATCCGTCTAGGGAGTTGGGAGTTGGACGCTTGAGCTTCATCGTTTATCCGGCGGTAGACATCGCCGACGGCCGGTGTGCCCGACTGTTGCAGGGACACTTCGGCACCGAGACGGTCTATTCGGACGATCCGATCCAGGTCGCGCTGGGTTTTTGCAGAGCGGGCGCGCGGTGGCTTCACATAGTCGATCTCGATGGCGCGAAGGACGGCGACCCACGCAACCGCGAGCTCATGCTGGAGGTTGTCAAACGCGCGTCTTGCCCGGTGCAAGCGGGCGGTGGCCTCAGAACCTTGGACGATGTCGAACAGGTGCTCGCCGCTGGGGCGCAACGGGCCGTCGTCTCGACCGTTGCGCTCGAGGATCCAGAGGCGCTCGCGATCGCTTGTAAGAGGTACGGCGGTCGTATCGCGGTTTCTCTCGACGCGCGCGGCAGCGAGCTCTCGACCCACGGCTGGACGGTCGGTGCCGGCGTCCCCTTGCTGGAGGCGGTGCGGGCGTTCGAGGCGGTGGGAGTGGCGCAATTCAACTACACCGACATCGAGCGGGACGGTTCGATGTCGGGTCCCAACATCGAACGGCTTGTGACGCTCGCGCACGAGACCCAAACACCGGTGGTGGCATCCGGGGGTATCAGCTCCCTGGCCGACCTTCGCGCCGTCGCTCGCCTTCATGACGTTGGAGTGGCGGGAGCGATCGTGGGGCGGGCTCTATACGAGGACAAGTTCTCCCTCATGGACGCGATCCGTATGGCCGACGAGGTGGCCTCGGGACGGTATGAGTTCGAGATGGATCCGGAGAGATAGGAGACCCTTATGACCGAAGGAAGAGCCGACGACCTCAGCGAGCAGCGTGAGGATCTCCCTCAGCCCGGAACCGAGGAGCCGACCGGCGAGACGGAGTCCACGGGGTCAACAGATGGGCCGGGGAACGTATCGGTGGACGAGCCCACGGCGGGGGCCCTCGAACCTGAGGAAGAGGGATCGTCCCAGTCAGACGAGCGTTAGGAGGGTGGGGACCCCCGTTAGGATTCCTCGCTCATGACCACCTACCTACTATTCGCCGACTCGGCCCACAGCCCGGCGATGCGCCACGAGATCGGCGAGCCGGTCGTCGGCCGGGTCGCTTTTATCGAGCACGACGGCAAGAGGATCGTCGTCGGCGACGAATCCGATCGCAGCACATTCGCCCGCAGGGAAGATGTGGTCGATGAGTTCTGGACCGGACACGAGTTCGGCTGGGAAGAGCTTTTCTATAAAGAGGGATTCCCAACTCATCTCGTCGGCCCAGAGGTACTCCTTCGCGCGTTGCAACGCGCAGGCGCCAACGAAGTGGTAGTACCCCAGACCTTCCCCGTTCTGACGGCGGACTTCCTACGTGAGAAGGGCATCGACCTATCGGTCGACGAGGAGGCCTGGAGCACGCGACGTCGCCACAAGACCCCCGGAGAGCTCGAGGGCATCGAGCGTGCTCAGCGCGCGGCAGAGACTGCGATGCTCACTGCGGCGCGGATGCTGCGCGACGCGGAACCGACGGCGTCGGGCGAGCTTCGTTTCGAAGGAGAGATCCTCACCGCAGAACTGATACGGGAAGCGATGCTCCCGCAACTCCAGGCGCAAGGCGCGGCGTCACAGATGATCCTGGTGCACTCAGGCGACGCGTGCTTGCGGGGTCACGACGCGGGAACAGGACCGATCATGCCCAACACCTCGTGCATCATCGACGTGTGGCCGCGCGACATGCGTACCGGCGTCTTCACCGACATGACGCGGACGTTCGTACCCGGCACGCCCTCGGAGGAGCTGGCGAAGATGCACGATCATTGTTCCGTGGCGCTGGAGATCGCCCTCGAGCACCTGAAACCTGGCCGCAGCGACGCGTATCGGAAGGTGGCCGAGTACTTCCGGGCGCAAGGCTTCGCCACGAAAGAGACGCATGAAGGCCCCGAACCTCCCCAGGAGGGCTTCCCGCACGAGTTGGGGCACGGCGTTGGTCTCGAGGTGCACGAGCGGCCCTACATGGGCCCCCGGTCCGACGAGTTGCTCGAGGGGGATGTCGTCGCCGTCGAGCCCGGTCTCTATCTCGAGGGTGTTGGGGGCGTCCGCCTCGAGGACACGGTATTCATCACCTCGTCGGGGGCCGAGCGCTTCACCGACCCATTCCCGTACGACCTGCAGCACTGAGTCGTGAGGCCGGACTTCGGCGCTTGAGCTCCTACCGGCCGGACCGCGCCACGTTCGACGACCTGATCGCACAGCATCCCATCGTGCCGGTCTGGCGCGAGGTGCTTGCGGATTCCCAGACCCCCGTCGCGGCGTTCAAACGGCTCGCCTTCAAGCCGGACTCCTTCTTGCTCGAGAGCGTGGAGGGAGGCGAGCGCTGGGCGCGTTACTCGTTCCTCGGGGGCGACGCCTTCGCGCGCGTCGAGGCGCGCGACGGTCGAGTGACGGTGGACGGGGATCCACCCGTAGTGCCGGAAGACGGTGAGCCGCCTCTCGCGTACGTGCGAAGACTGCTGGAATCGTGCAGGGCGCCTAGGCTCGAGGGTTGGGGGTTGCCCCCGCTTCACGGTGGGGCGGTGGGATTCCTGGGCTACGACTGCGCTCGGGAGCTGGAAAGGTTGCCCGAGGCCCCCACTGATGACCTCGGGTTGCCCGACCTCGCGCTACTGCTGACGCGCACCTTCGTGGTGTTCGACCATTTGGCGCAGAAGGCTTTCGTCATCACCAACGTGTCGCGGCCTTCAGACCCGAAGCGGGCATACGACGATGCACTCGAGCGATGCGAAGCGGTCGTGGAGCGACTCGCAGCTCACCTCGAAGCATCGCCCATCGAGCTCTCGTCCGATCTCCCCGTGGGCTTCGAGCCGGACGTTGACGACGACGAGTACGCCCGTTGGGTGGATGTGGTCAAGGAACACGTTTTCGCCGGCGACATCTTCCAGGCGGTCCCCTCGAGGCGTTTCGAGGCACCGCTCCGTGGGTCCTCGTTCAACGCTTACCGGGTGTTGCGGACCCTGAACCCCAGTCCCTACATGTATTTCCTGCGTTTCGGAGCGACCGACTACCACAAGGAGTTCGAGATAGCCGGTTCTTCGCCCGAGCCACTCGTGCGTGTGACCGGCGACAAGATAGTTACGAGACCGATCGCGGGTACGCGACCTAGGGGAGCGACCGAAGTGGAGGACGCGGCGTACGAGCGCGATCTGCTTGCGGATGAGAAGGAGCGCGCGGAGCACGTCATGCTCGTCGACCTAGCGCGTAACGATGTCGGTCGGGTGGCGCGCTACGGGAGCGTCCAGGTTGATGAGTTGATGCAGATCGAGCGCTACTCGCACGTCATGCACATCGTCTCGAACGTGACCGGGACACTGAGGGAGGGCACCGCGGCGTTCGATGCGCTAACGGCTTGCTTTCCCGCCGGCACGGTGTCGGGGGCTCCGAAGGTGCGAGCCATGGAGATCATCGATTCTCTCGAGAGAACGAAACGCGGTCCTTACGCTGGAGTCGTTGGCTATTTCGACTTCTCCGGCAACCTCGATACGTGCATAACCATCCGCACCATCGTCGCGACTGCTGGTCGAGCGTTCGTTCAAGCAGGGGCGGGGGTCGTGGCTGATTCGGTCCCGGCCACGGAAGCCGACGAAACGCGGCGCAAGGCCGAGGTTCTCTTCAGAGCCGTTGCCGGCTCCACCGCGCTGTAGGAGCCCGGTCAGCCGTCGTAATCCTCGAGCGACTCCGATTCCTCAGAGGAGATCCGGAGACGAACGGATGAGGCGGTGATCTCGTCGACGGCGGTGGCGGGAACGAATTTCTTCGAGTCGAGCAGGCCCTGGCGGAGCACCATCCCCGAGAAGATGTCCTTGCCCTCGTCGGCGATGATGTCGGCGACCTTACCGAGCTCTTCGCCGTCCGCGGCGATCACCGGGGTGCCATTCTCGAGCGCCATCCACGCGATGGGGCGTTCATCGTTGCTCATAGCGGCAGATACTAAGTGCATGGTGGCGAGAGCTTTGATCTGTGCGTGCGTGCCACTGGCCTTCTTGGGGGCTTGCGGCGGCTCGTCGCAACCGGGGAAACGAGCCGATCCCATCGGACCCCCTTACGTGCGCCCTGCGGTCGTCGAGCAACACGACCGGCAGTTCGCGCAGGACGCCCCGGAGCGCCCGGCCGGTTCCCAGGCCGAAGGGATCGCGGCGACTTACCTGCTCGGGCACCTGCAACAGGCCGGTTACCTCGTGAGGCTGGAGAACGTTCCTGTCGAAGACCTCGTCCGGTCCTCCAATGTGACCGCGCTACCCCCCGATGGCGGAGACGCGACGCTGATCGTCGGCGTGGCTTACGACACACCACCGTCAAGGGCGGCGGGCGGCGAAGCCATCGGGACCTTCCTCGAGGTCGCGCGCGCGATGCGCGTCATCGAGCCGGAGCATTCCTTCGGCTTCGTGGGACTCGGCGCGGACAACGCGGACCTCGACCCCGGGCGGCTTGGCTCCCGCCGTTTGGCACAGTTGCAGCTCGATGAGGAGCTCGAGCCGGGGATCATCGTCATAGGCGAGACCCACGCCGGCGGATCTCTGACATTGAACGGGGATCTCGCACCCGAACTCCGCGAGGCGGCGAGGGTCGCCGGCGTCGATGCCTCGATCTCGACAGAGCCGGTGGAGGTGTTCCCAGCCGCGGGACTACCCGCCGCGGAGATGAGCGGCGACGCGATGGCTCTGGGGCGGACGTTGCTCGAGTTCCTAGCGAAGTTCGGCGTTTAGGGTCGCCTGCATGTCCCATCTGGAGGATCTCCTCGTATCGGCCCGGGCGCGCGTTGATGAGTTGAGGACCTTCGTGACGCCGGAGGCGCTCGAGCAACGGCTGGCGGCGATCGAAGCGCCCCGCGGGTTCCGAGCTGCCTTGGGGGGGACCGATACGGCGATCATCGCCGAGATCAAGCGAGCCTCCCCGGCCGCGGGTCCGTTGAACCTGGACCTGAACGCAGGCGAGACCGCGCGTAGATACGCCGACGGAGGTGCGGCGGCCGTTTCCGTGCTCACGGAGACGGAGCATTTCAGCGGGACGATGGACGACCTCGTCCAAGCCCGAGGGGCAGGCCTTCCCCTGCTGCGCAAAGACTTCATCCTGGACGATCTGCAGGTCCTCGAATCGAGGGCGGCCGGCGCGGACGCGGTGTTGTTGATCGTGCGGGCGGTGGGGGGCGAGCTCCGAACCCTGATGAGGGCCTGCGAGGTCCTGGGCATGGACGCCCTGGTTGAGGTTCACGAGGAGGACGAGCTGGACCGCGCGCTGGAGTGTGGGGCGACGATGATCGGAGTCAATCACCGCGACCTCGAGACTTTCGAGGTCGACCCCGACCGCACGGCGAAGCTTGCCCCGCGCGTGCCACAGGGGGTCACCCTGATCGGCCTGTCGGGCGTGTCGTCACGTGCCGATGTGGAGGCGCTGTCGGCGGCGGGAGCGGCCGCCGTTCTGGTAGGCGAGAGCCTGGTCACCTCGCGGGATCCCGCGGCGGTGCTCCGAGAGCTGCGAGGCGTGTCGTGAAAGCTGAGAACGTGCCCGATGACGCCGGGCGGTTCGGAGAGTTCGGTGGTCGCTTCGTCCCAGAAGCGTTGATGCGCGCGCTCGACGAGCTCGAGCGCGCGTGGGAGAAGGCCCGAGCGGACGCATCCTTCAGTCAAGAGCTCGACGCGTTGCTCGACACCGTCGTCGGGCGACCAACGCCTCTGTACGAGGCGAAACGATTCTCGGAGCGAGCCGGGGCCCGTGTATTGCTCAAGCGTGAAGACCTCGCTCACACGGGCGCACACAAGATCAACAACACCCTCGGTCAGGTGCTGCTCGCCGCTCGTATGGGGAAGACACGCGTGATCGCCGAGACGGGAGCCGGACAGCACGGTGTGGCAACGGCCACGGCGGCTGCGTACTTCGGACTTCCGTGTGTCGTTTATATGGGGGCCACTGACGTGGGCAGGCAGCACCTCAATGTCGTTCGGATGGAGCTGCTCGGCGCGCACGTTGTCCCGGTCGAGGCGGGGAGTACAACGC